>JAGHCC010000238.1 GCA_021160685.1 Desulfobulbaceae bacterium
GTCTCCATGGCCCTGACCAGGGAAGGGGCCGAGCTGCTCTGGGAAAGCTTCAAGACGGCTACGCCGGATATCTCCCTGGTATTTGACATGCAGTTTGCGGGCGTGCGTGAGCCTTACGCGGCCACCCTGGAAGCGGACTGGTCACGAATCTCAAAACATGATCAGGTCAAGGCCGGAATGAAATACGCCTGGTTTGGCGCCGATGTCGACCTGCTCTTCCAGGAACTGCGCCAGGACGGCGCCATCAAGATTACCACCAAGGGCAAAAACGCCAACATGGATAAAATCCTGGAAAGTGCCCATGCCAGGCTGCTCAAGGTCATCTTTGATCCGGCACCCATGGATGAACTGACCAGGGCTGCAGCAGAAAAGGACAGCTACAGCAATCTCAATCAGGCAGTGAAACTGCTCAAGGATGCCAGCACTTCCCGGCGCAGCAAGGGCAGACGCAGCTGGCTGGCGGATGATCTTCCATTTCTGCTTGCCAAGTTCGAGACAGACCCGGCTGCCAACAGCGATGAACTCATTAAAAAATACTCCATTCTCGACTGGATCATCAGCACGGCAAATGCGGCGGATGACTCGCAGCAAATGGCCGAATCTCAAAAACTGTACAATCAGGGCTGGGAGCTCTACAAAAAAAGTAAATTCAGCGAAGCGATATCTGCTTTCAAGAGCTCAAACGAATTATATAAAGCCGCAAAAGGGCACGGTAGACTCAGCATTGTCTTGAGCATTGGCAACTGTTATCTGGAACTCAAAAAATGGGAGACAGCGCTTCAATATTATCAAGAGAGTCTCGCCCTGCTTTCCCAGGCTCCGGGCAAAGAGGGCTTACGAGCGCAAATGTACGCCTATATCGGCAAATGCCAGCACATGCTGGGACGTGACGAAGAGGCCCTCAACACCCTGAACCAAGCTGTCAGCCTGCCTTCGGACCATCCGGCCCATGTCTTTAGACATGCGGCTGACACCATGGGACTCATGGGATTGTACGCACAATCAGCCTACTACTACAAAAAGGCCCTACCCATTGCCAAGGCCGGAAGCAGTGATCTGCAGAGAGCTAAACGTGGGGCTGAAGAAATGTCAGCAAAAGCATACGGTCATGCCAGAAAACTCGATGAAAAGGCCAGGGCCTCAAAGTACGAAATAGAAGCGAGCCAGAAGGCATTGAATGCCTACACTGCTTATCAGGACAACGTAGTACCCACAGGTCAGCGTGAAAAAGAAGTGGAAAGTCGAGTACAGTTTCTTGCTGACAAACTGGAAGAGAAAGGTGCGGCCAAAACCGTGACTCCAGACAAGGAGTATGAAATTACCGGCAAAACACCTGCTGGCAAGACAACAACCGCAAAGCCGGGCACAGCCACACCTCCATCTGCCGCGTTGAAAAAATCAGCAGCAAAATCGAAAGTATCCAGGGGATCTCCTTCTTCCAAAAGAAAAACCGCCTCCAAACCAAAAAAACGAAAAAGAACACAAACCGCAGCAAAACGGTCCGAAGGCAAACCAGGCTTTTCCCTGGTGGCATCCTACCGCATGAAACGCATCAAGCGCAGCGGCAAATTCACCTACCACATGAACCACTACCGCACCGAGAGCCAGGCCTTTGCCATGGCTGAAAATATCGGTGATCTTTTCAGCCGCTACGGCCATGACCCCAAGGTATTCCGCGCCGTAACCATCGATGATCCGGTCTTCAAACAGCGCGAAATCCTGGTCACCCTGGACGGGCAGGACACCAACACCTTTACCAGACATCTTAATTTTGTCACCGTCCAGATGGAAAAACGTCATCAATCCGGTGAGCTGACCACTGACGAGGTGATCATCACCCCGGAAAAATTCAACGCCAGCGGTAATGCCTCTATCCTGAGCTACGGCTGGAAAGGTGACGACGACCGAACCAAATGGCTTGATTACCGGATGCAGGCCCTCTGGTCGTTTCACGGCGGCGTTGAGATTCGGCAACCATGGTCGGCACACAACAACGCCATGCTGGCCCTGGAACCGCCCCACCGGTACCGCACCATCACCATTGAAGGCGATGGGGAACGGTTAAGCCGGCAGGGAGTCCGCCATGCAGTGGTCACCATCACAAGCCGGATCGATGGTCATCCCGTGAGCAATCAGGTGACGATCCGCAACAAGGGAGCTGCGCCGGCCATGATTCTGGAGGCGCCTGAAAGCCGAGAAGGTCCTCCGAGTGAGATACGGATCACCTGGTACCTGACAGGCGGACGAAAGATAACGGCCCCGGTACAGCTGCTGGAAGGAGATATTCTTTACTGGGATGAGTTGCCGGAAGGATAATGTGATTCCGAAAATCCGTAAATCAAAAGGGTCATAATAATGATAAAAAAACACTTTTTCACAACGATCTCTCTGTTTGCACTCATACTGGTCTGCAGCCTGCCGCCAATGGCTTTGGCCCTGGTGAATTATGAGGCCGGCCAATTGGAGTTAAATGGTGTCCTCCTCCTGCAGGATGCCCAGGACGCCAATGTCTATTACTATCTGCCGACCGCTCCCCGAATCTCAACCCGCAAGGACGGCGGCCTGGAACTTTCCTTGATCAAGTTTATCGATCCCCAGGGAGAAACAAGCGGCGGCCTGCTTCACATGCTGGTCACCTTCACCCTGCCGCCGGATGAGCTTGAAGCCTTGCGTGAAGCCCTTAAAAAAGAAAAATCAGGGACAAGGCTGCAGGGACCGGTTCCCTTACGCCAGGAAGATGAGGGCAGCTTTACCATCATCTCCGGCACCTTGTCCGACAAAGGATTTACCCGCTCTCTTATCAGCAGCGGCCGCGCTCCGGTCACCCCCGGTTCAAAAGCTGCTGTGGCCGCCACCCTGACACCCCACGGGGCCACACTGCTCTGGGAATCCATGAGTAGCCCCACCTCTGACGTGTCGGTGGCCCTGCGCACCTATTACGAGGCAACCCTGCCATCATTTCGCGCCCGGATCCACGCTGATGTAAGCACGGTTTACACCCATTTTTCCAGCGTGTTCAACAAACAAAAAACATACACAAAGCGCCAGGTACGTAATGTTGTTGACGAACTGGTACGCAGCGGCGACATAACGGTGGAGGTGCTGAACCGGTTGCCGGAAGACTCGGCCAACCAGGCCATGCAGTCCCTGGTTGATATGATCACCGGCAAACTCACCGATATCATATTTGACACAAAAACAGGCTTTACCGCCATTCCGAAAAAAGAAACGGCCGTGGAAAAAGGACAAATCAAAAGCCGGCAGAAAAAAGGATGGCTGGCCCAGCTCTTTACCAGCACCGGCAACCAGAAATACGTCACAGATAACCAGTATGTGATCAAAGAGCGCAAGGACATCAACCGGGCCGTCTTCAGCATCAACCTCACCCGCCGCTCTGTTATTAAGGTGCCGGTGGATACCGCCGGTAACATCTCCGGCCTCTATGAGGCCTTTAAGGATGATACGCAAATGTTTCGGGTTGTGAACCTGGCCGATCCTGCCTTCCAGAAACGGGATATCTATTTCCGCATAGATGGCGACTATAGCGGGGCCTTTGAAAGTATCATGAATTTTGCCGGTGTTTCCCTGCGCAAATCCTATTCCGGCCATGCCGATGCCACCGGCGAGCTGATTTTCACCCGGGAAGACATCCGCGAGGGCACAATGAGCAAATCCTGGCGCTATGCCCGCCTTGGCCAGAAAGATGACAGCTGGCTTGATTACGACTACCGGATGACCTGGAGCATCAAGGGGCAGCACCAGATCAAACAGCCGAAGGAAGAGGGGGAGTGGCTGCACGCCAGCACCCCCATTATCACCCTGGCTCCGCCTTTGCAGCGTCTGGACATGGAGATCGACGCCGACCGTTTCCTCTTTGAGGATGCGGCAATCCGCAGCGCCTCCCTTGAAGTGCGCTACAAGGTGTTCGGTAAAACACAGACCGAGCGGCTGTCGATCATGCGCTCAACCGATGCGGAATCAGTCAACAACGCCGTACTGTTTCACGACCCGAACACCAGGGTTGAATACCGGGTCAACTGGTATCCGGCCCGTGACAGGCCCATCAAGGGTGACTGGCAGCAGTTGGATGAATCCTACCTGGTGTTGATGCCGCCAATGTAGTTTTTTTGTCTCTCACAGAGCTCGCAGAGACACAGAGAAAAACCTTTGTCCCTTTGAACCTTGACATACAGGAGGAAAAAATATGAAAAAACAATGTGTGATTGCGGGGCTTATTCTCGCTCTGTCCGGCTTTTCCGGAACAACGACAGAGGCCAAGCCACGGTCAGGCTTTGGCATGGCCGAGCAGTTCAAATACGAAAAACAGTTTAAACCGCAGACACTTCACCACTCTCGGACAATTCCTTCTCCGGCAGCAGTCAAGGAGATAGGGGGCATCAGCTATGGACGCCATGTTGATGTCAAACTCAAAGACGGGATCACGGTACGCTGCTTTCCAGCGGCAACAAAAAATCCTGAAAAGATCTCTAAAAACTACTATTACCTGCCCACCAACCCCCATGTTGCCAGGGACCCGGATGGAACGCCGAAGTTTTCCATGCTCCGGTTTGTTACCGACAAAACCAAAGAGGCCGGAGGTGTTGAAGGCGGCATCCTTCATTTTCTGGTGGAATACGGTTTAAGCCCGCAACAGGAAAAAGAGGCAGCAAAACTGCTGGCCAAAAAGGTAAAAGGAGCCAAGCTGAAAGGCGCTGTGCAGCTTGAGTCCGGGGGTGAAGGCAACAGTTTCCACGTCGTGTCCGCCACCCTGACCGATGAAGGGTTTACCTCCACCCTGGTCACCAGCGGCAAGGCCCCGGTCATGGAGGGACAGCGGGTGGCTGTGGCCGCCCGCCTCAGCGGATACGGCGCCACCCTGCTGGCCAAAAGCATGGAACAGCCCACCACGGATATCTCAGTGGTTTTCGACCTGAAATACCTGGTCAAGCTGCCTGCCTATGA
>JAGHCC010000354.1 GCA_021160685.1 Desulfobulbaceae bacterium
GTGATGGAATGTCCAAAATGTAAATTTAAGAATATGCCGGAAATGCATTTCTGCGGGAAATGCGGTGTGCATTTTAATGAGGAAACGGCGGCAAAATCGGTAAAATCTGTTTCCAAATCGGAACGCAAACAGGTAACGGCTCTGTTTTCCGATATTACCGGGTATACTGCGATAACTGGACGAATTGACCCTGAGGATGTCAAGGAGATTACTGGTCGGATATTTCAGAGTGCTGCTGAGATCGTGGCTCACTACGGCGGGTTTATCGAAGGTTTTGTCGGCGACGGTATGCTGGTTTTGTTCGGGATTCCGAAATCTCATGGCGACGATCCGGTTAGAGCTATTCATTCCGCCCGGGAAATTCATGAGCTGGTTGTAGCCTTGAGCCCTCAGTACGAGGACAGGGTTGGCGTTAAACTATCAATGCATAGCGGAATTAACACCGGGCTTGCAGTTGCCGATGAAGCCGATACTTTTATGGGTGCCCACGGAGTTACCGGTGATGTCATCAATGTGGCATCCCGACTTAGTGATTTTGCCCAGCCCTACGAGATCATTGTCGGTTTTGAAACTTATCGGGCCTGCCGTAATTATTTTAGTTTTAAGCCCTTAAAACAGACTATTATTAAAGGTAAAACCGGGCAGATTCCCATCTATCAACTGCTTTCCACGAAAGTTTCAACGTTGTTTAATGTTAGAACCAGTCGTTATGTTACAACCGAAATCGTGGGTCGCGCCAGATATCTTGACAGGTTTGAAAAGCGGATCCGAAAGACGATCGCGGGAAAGGGTTCGGTAATTAACGTGATCGGGGAAGCTGGTATTGGAAAATCCCGTCTCATTACTGAATTGAAGCGGCAGGATGTGATGAAGCAGGTTACGCTGCTTGAAGGTCAGTCTATATCTATGGGTAAAAATCTGAGTTTTCATCCGGTAATTGATATTCTCAAACAGTGGGCGAAGATTGCCGACAGTGATGTTGATGCGCTGGCTTTTGTCAAGCTGGAAAAGATGATCAGGCTGGTTTGTCCGCAAGAGAGTGATGAAATCCTGCCCTTTATGGCAACCCTCATGGGGTTGAAACTTGTCGGCAGGCATGCTGAACGAGTCAAGAGTGTTGCGGGTGAAGATCTGGAAAAACTTATCTTGAAGAGTATGCGGGAACTTTTTATCAAGGGCAGCGAATCGCGGCCGGTGATTGTCATTATGGAAGACCTGCACTGGGCTGATGCGAGTTCAATCAGATTGCTGGAATCTTTATATCGTCTGGTTGAAAAGTACCGAGTAACGTTTATTAATATTTTCAGACCGGGCTTTCTTGACCGCGATACCCGGGCTGTGGCCTCAGTTAAGGAGAGACTTTCTGGTTACTATGTCGAAGAGTTTCTGCAACCGTTAAACAACAGCGACAGTAAAATACTTATCAATAATCTGCTGGAGTCTGAAGAACTTTCAAGATCAGTCAGAAGCGGGATAGTGAAGCAGACCGGCGGCAACCCCTTTTTTATCGAAGAGGTTGTTCGTTCGCTTATCGATGAAGCGGCTGTGGTACGGTGTGACAACGGATTCGAGATTGCCGACAAAATCAATTCTATAGTTATTCCTTCTACAATCAATGATGTCCTGATAGCCAGACTTGATCGTCTGGAAGCGCAAACCCGGGAGCTGGTAAAAATTGCATCGGTTGTCGGCAGGACTTTCTTTGGCCGTGTTATCAAGGATGTTGCCGATTCTATCGATAACATAGACGACAGACTCGAACACCTTAAAGATGCGCAGTTAATAAATGATCGTACCCGCATGCAGGAGTTGGAGTATCAGTTCAGGCACGCGCTTGTCCAGGAAGCTGCATATGGTACGATTCTAATCACTCAACGGAAGGAACTCCATCTCAAGGTGGCGAGATCTATTGAAAAGCTCTTTCCGGAGAGACTGAATGAATTCTACGGTATACTCGCCTACCATTATAACCATGGAGAATATCTGGAAAAAACTGAAGAGTACTTAATTAAAGCGGGTGAGGAGTCCTTGCGCACTTCAGCTTCGCGGGAGGCTTTGATCTATTTTCAGAAAGCCCTGAAGCTTTTTCTTGATAAATATGGAGACTCAACTGATTTGGGAAAACTCGTATTTCTGGAGAAAAATATCGCCCTGGCTTCGTGTCAAAAAGGGCTGCTTACCGATGGCTTGAAATATTACGATAGGGTTTTGGAACGATTGGAAGCGCACTCTTCGGGGAGTCGGATGGGCGAGACGGTCAGGTTTGTAAACGATCTGCTAGTTGTTATCTGCAGGTTATATTTTTCATCACGTAAAGCAAAAAGAGACCCTGATCGCCGGGAGAAGGAAATCTTTGAAACAACTATGAAAAGAAATGAAACGCTGGTAATCGCCGATACCGGAAGAGCATTTCCCACAATGATCAGGCTCTTGCGGACGTCTGAAGCCTTTGATATTACCAAAACGGTTAATGGTTTCAGGTTGTGGGTGGGAACCGGAACCATATTTTCATATATGGGAGTTTCGTTCAGGGTCGCCAAAAAATTTATCGAGCGCTCTGCGGAGATGGTTGATAAGGGTAAGGTCGAGGATGTAATTGCATACAACAACAGTTACGCGATGTACAAATACTGTGCCGGATCATGGAACGGAATGAATGACTACGATGAGAATCTTATTGACAACTGTCTGAAATCCGGAGCCATGTTTTACATAGTACCTTATTCCTGGTCGGTCGGCCTTTTGAAAATCGAACAAGGAAATTTTGCCGAGGCTGAAATTATTATAGATAAATTATTCGATATTGCTGAAAACTATGATCATTACCAGGCAAAACTGGTTGCTCTGGGATTGAAATCACATCTGTTATTTAAGTCTCGAGACTTTTTAGGGGCGGAAAGATCGGCTGATGAACGTTTTTCTCTGGCTGGCGAACTCGACGTGACTATCGCGCAATTGGCAGCTCTTGGACACAAGATTATGATTAAAAGCATGCTTGGCGATGTTGACGCAGCTGTGGGGTTGATTTCCCGGGCGGAAGATATGATCGCCGGCTGCGGCCGTCTGCCGCCTTACTGCATCGCCCGCTACCGGACGGGCCGGTTCATTAATGACATGAGTGTATTAAGA
>JAGHCC010000188.1 GCA_021160685.1 Desulfobulbaceae bacterium
CCTGCCCGCGGGTCATTATAGAAGGTCTTTTCAATCGGGTATTCCGGGCTTTCTTTTTCCAATGGAATCACTCCCAGAATGGGGATCTGGAAACGTTCAGCGATTTGATCCGGATTGGTGATTGTATCAGCAAAATACTCCACCAGAAATGCCCCTCCGATTCCGGCCATCAAACCCAGTACTATCGCCAACAAAAGATTTATCTTTACGTCCGGTTTTGCTGGAAAAATCGGCAAGGACGCCCTGTCGATGATCCGGATATCTGTGGGTGAAATCCCTGCCATTGATTCAATTTCCTTGACCCGCTCCAGCAGGCTCTGGTAAATGGCCTTATTGGTTCCGACCTCCCGCCCCATGATTTTATACTGGATCGCCCGTTCGTTCAGATCCAACGCCTGTTGTTTTTTCTCCTCAACCTTTCCATTTAATGATTCCACCCTGCTCAGGGCCGCCTGATAATCATGTTTAATGGAATCGAAAATCTTTTGGGATTCGTCATCAATTTGCTCTTTGATGCTGTTCATCTGGCTTTTAAGAGTTTTGACCTCCGGATATTCCTCATGAAAGGTCTGCGTTAGATTTTCATATTCGGATCGTAGTTCGGCATACTTGGACTTTAATGTGTTTATCAACTGGCTGCTTAAGACCTGGGGCAGGCTCAATGGGCCGTCTTTTAGGGCCTGCTTGTAATACGCCTCTTTTTCTGAAAGATTCGCTTCAGCGCTACCCAGGGCCGCGTTGATGTCCTCCAATTGTCGATATGTGCTGTTTATTTTTGAATCCATGGAAACAATGCCCGCCTGATTGGCAAATTCGTTTTGTTGCTCCTCTGCCTTTTCAAGATTGATCTTGGCCCGGTCGATCTGCTTCATCAAAAACTCGCTGGCCTTTTTGGAAGCATCTACCTTCTGGTCCATCTTCCAGTTCACAAATTCTTCCGTCAGAGTATTGGCCGCATTCATTGATAACTGACGGCCCGGGGACATAAACGAGACATGAATGATCATGGAGTCCCTCTCATGAGAAATATTCAGGCGCTCCTTAAAAAAATCGAGCAGCCTTTTCTGGTCCATGACCTCGGATAATACGGTATTGGAGAGCAAATCCTGCTGGCTGTCATCAGTTTTCACAAGTGACTTGATAAAGGCATTTGCCTGGGCAATCAGCCCGTCATCCGGTTCTTCAACCAGCAGTGGATGTTCGGCCAGATTCAGTTTTTTTATTGTTCGAGAGGCCAGAGTGTCGCTTGTTAACAAGGATGTCTGCGTGGAGATAAACTCTTGGCCCCGAAGCCTCTCGGTCACCATATCCTCGAACTTGGTGACTTTCTGTGATTCCTGGCTTATCTCTATGCTTCCTGAGGCCTCGTACTGCTTTTCAGCAACCAGGCTGAATATCAAGGTGGAGACAAAAGTAAAAAACAGTATACCAATGACCAGCCACTTGCGGCGTAAAATGACCTCCAAGTAATCCCTTAAATTTACCTCTTTTTCGATGATGTCCGGAATTGGTTCCCGATAACGGGTTGCCGGCAAATCAGAACCGTTTTCGGCCTTCACAGGAAAACTGTTTGCTTGTTGTTCAGTCATAACCTATAGAATCCTCTGGAGTTCAAAGTCATCAAGCCAGAATTCCCCGTCGATTTTAGAATCAAAACGGTGACTGGGCTTTCTGCGAATGCAAATAGTAACGGCACGGCAATTTTCAGGCGAAAAAAAATGAATGCTTGCCTTGTGCCAATCACTCTCTTCAGGCAGCATTTCACTTTGCCAGTGCCGGCTTTTATGATCATAACAATGAATATCAATAAAAGGGCGTTGATCCGTGGTAAGGCGACTGCTTTTCCACCAGCAAGAAAACAAATACGGCTGTCCCGGCTCAACCGGGACAATCTGCCTTACATGATAAAAGTTTATATTTTCAGTGCCGTCAAACGAGATATTTAATGAATAGCGCCCGCTCTTCTTTTCCGCTAAACTCCGCTCTATAGTCCAGGATGTCTTTTTACTCTGTATGCTTCGCCAGCCGAATCCCTTTAAAGACAGCTTTTTTTCAAACCCGGGGTTGGTTATTCCTGTTATTCCGGTATACCCCCGCCATATTCGGGCCGCTCTTGGAATTGCCTTCTGACGGACCAGAAAATGTACGTATTCTTCATAAAATTTATTCGTGTGCCTGTCTGATTCATCCAGTGCTTTCCACACTGTCCAGGTATCTTCAGTCCTGCGCCATCGCATCAGCCACCGCAGGTAATAAAGCCGGTTATCAGGGACCATCACCCTTAATACCTTTGCGGCCTGTCTTTTATAATGCATGTCCAGTAACTGCAAGGCATCGGCCTGCAAATTTGGATATGGAATCACATAATTGAGGTCCTGCAGAAATATATCCTCAACACCCAGCTCCCGACTCAGCATAATATGCCGCCATTTCCACTCAATCACATTCAGTGTCAATTCATGAGTAAATCTCAAAATTTCGATTGCCTTCTCCGTGTTTCCCAGCGCCGCCTCCGCCCGGGCCAGTCTTAGCCAGGCATTTATATATAAAACATGGCCGGAAACCGCCCCAGTGAAGTCTTCAGCAGCATCCTTTACCCTGTTTTCATACCAGGCCTTGCGGCCATAATCATACCAGGCCTTCGGAAATAGCCTTAACCCGTTTAACTCCTCACCGGTATAATTATAATCGGCATTTTTGACCTGTTCCTTTTCCCGGGCATACATGACCAGCCAGATAATCGCCGCCGCCATCAATAAAGTAATGAAAATTTTTTTTATCAAAACTTCC
>JAGHCC010000044.1 GCA_021160685.1 Desulfobulbaceae bacterium
CCTTTGAGGCCTTAATCGTCGGCAGAGTCTGGCCGAAATTGAGAATAGCGCCGGATGAACACATGGGAGAAAAAGTCCCGGTCGTGACAACATCGACCTGGCGGGCAGCCTCCTCAGCGCCGTTCTCCCTGACAATGCCAACCATTTCCTCGGCTGTCACCACGACGGCTTCACCCGCCCTGATCCTGGCGTTTATCTCGTCAATTGTCTTGTTAACCTTGAATTTATTCATATTTTTAGCAAAATTAATCCATCACGGAAATAACTTTATGTCCCGCTTTCTCCAAGGCTTCGGTAATAGGTTGAGGATCACATTTCTCAAGCCGGAAATAATGAACTTTGCGCCTGGCCGCCTGATTTTCGATGGCAACACTGATAATTTCACACTTGTTTTCTTTAATAATCCTGGTAACTTCTTCCAGACCGCCTTTTTTGTTGACCACCACATCGAGGCGGGTTGAGGCCTTAAAAAGCCCCATCACTTCAATAAAGGCCGACAAAAGATCAGAGGAAGTAATAATACCCACCAGCTTTTTTTTATCGAGAACAGGCAATCCACCGATTTTAAAATCATGAATCAATCTAGCGGCTGTCTCGATGCTGGCACTGGCATTGACGGTAACAGGATTCAAAACCATTACTTGATGTATCGGAATTTCTTCCACCATAGAAGGAAAGGAGAACTGCCGCAGATCGCTTTCCGTGACAAAGCCCACCAACTGCTCATCTTCCATCACGGGAAGATGGCGAATATCGTGCTTTTTCATTAAACTTGACGCATCCTGCAACAGAGCTGTCCTGCTAATCGTAACAGGATCTTTTTTCATCCAATTTTTTATTTTCATAACAATTTTGGCCCGAAAGAATGAACAGTTATCCCTACATCCATTAACCACACGTGTACTTTGTAGAATACTTTCCGCAGAATATCAAGCCTGAATACATGCTGCCTCCACAAAAATCAATCATACAGGAAAGCGGTTGACTGACAAATAGGTTCAATGGTAATGTTCTTTTTTGTTCCCCCACACCCCTCACCCAAACTCCACACTTTCATATAAACGACCATGACTGAAAGCAATAAAGAAAATATCGGCAAAGTTCGTAACCGCATTGATGAAATTGACGACACCGTCCTTGCACTGATAAAAGAACGTCTCAAATGCGCCAAGGAGATCGGACGGCTTAAATCCAGGGATAACAGGGCAAAATGGGATCCATTGCGGGAAAGACAGATCTATGACCGTTTGACCCGGCTCAACAACAGCGAATTTCCGGCTGAGCCGCTTTACAGCATCTTCCATGAAATCATCACCACCTGCCGCCTGTCACAGAAACCAATTGAAGTGGCCTATCTCGGCCCGGAGGCAACCTTCTCGCATCTGGCGGCCGTTAAATACTTCGGTCATTCGGCCGATTACCGTCCCATTCAGACCATTGAGGATGTCTTCTATGAAGTTGAACGGGGAAGATGCCAGTACGGGATCGTGCCGCTGGAAAATTCCATCGAGGGCTCCGTCACCTCGTCTCTTGATGCCTTCATGAAATGCAATGTGAAGATATGCGGAGAAGAATTCCTTAATATCAAACATAACCTGGTGAACTTTTCCGGCAACATGGATGACGTTAAAAAGGTAGTTTCTCATTCCCAGCCCCTGGCGCAATGCAGACAATGGCTGAGGAAACACCTGAAAAATATTCCCACCCAGACCGTGTTCAGCACAGGTGCCGCCGCCCAGATGGCCGCAGATGACCACAGCGTGGCCGCCATTGCCAGCTCCCTGGCCATCAAAACCTATCAACTCCAGGTGGTTGTCAAGGGAATCGAGGATTACAGCGGCAACACAACCCGTTTTGTCCTGATCGGCAAAGAATCCCCTTCAAAAAGCGGCCGCGACAAGACCTCGCTCCTGATCAGCTTTCATGACCGGCCCGGCGCCCTGAATGAGACACTGAGCATCCTGGCCCGCCGCAACATCAACCTGACCCGAATTGAATCCCGTCCCATCAAGGGTGAAGCCGGCAAGTACATCTTTTTCCTCGACCTCATGGGCCACATCGAAGACGGCATTATTGAAGAGGGATGCGAACGGTTGCAGGAATCATGCTACTTTTTTGAATGGATCGGCTCCTACCCCCAGGCCCGTCAGTTAACCCCCAATCCGTGACATCCGGCCATGGCAGTTTGCTCCATCTTCTTCCAGGAGGGCATGCCCTTTGGGCTTATTCAGGATTGTTTCAACAATGGCTTCCCGGATCTCTTCATCAGTTCCGCTGCTGCGGAGAATTTTCCGGATATCGGTTTCCTGATCACTCAGCAGACATGAACGAAGCCGGCCCTCTGAGGTCAGACGCAAACGGTTGCAGCGGTCACAGAACTGATGACTGATCGGGCTGATGAAGCCCAGACTGCCTGAGGCTCCCTCGAATCGATAAATCCTGGCCGGCCCATCCATGTTCCTGGCCTCAACCCGGTGCAGGGTTCCCAGTGTCTCAATCCTTGCTATCATCTCTTCAGAAGAAAAATATCTCTCCTTTGCCTGGATCACAGCATCACCCATGGGCATGAACTCGATAAAACGGATCTGCAGATTTTCAGTCATGGAAAGGCGGGCAAAATCAAGAAGCTCATCGTCATTAATACCCCGGAGAAGCACCACATTAATTTTTATCGGTGAAAAACCAATCTCCCGGGCCGACTCAATCCCCTGCCACACCCTGAAAAAATAATCTTTGCCGGTAATTTGCAGATAGCGCTCGGGCCGTAATGTATCGAGACTGATATTCAGTTTCCGGATACCTGCTTCATACAATTGGCCGGCCAGTTGAGGCAGGAGAATGCCGTTTGTCGTCAGGCGGATATCGTCCAGGCCGGGAATGGCGGTCAAATTCCGAATGAAAGAAACAATGTCCCTGCGCACCAACGGCTCACCGCCGGTAAGTCGGACCTTTTTAATCCCCATGGAAACGGCTATCCTAATTATGCGCAGCAACTCTTCATAGCTGAGCAGATCTGCGCAGGCTAACTTTTCATCAATGGCCTTGGGCGTGCAATAAATACAGCGCAGATTGCACTGATCGGTGACGGAAACCCGCAGATAGGAAATTGTCCGGCTGAAAAGATCAGTTAAGCCCGCTTGTTCATCGGTTGCATTGTTATTCATTTTATTTATGATAGTGTTCATTAAGAGACATATACACAAAATTTAAAATGCCTTCAAGGAGATGTATAGACAGATGATCATCCTGGCGATAGAAAGTTCATGCGACGAAACAGCCGCAGCCGTACTTGAGGACGACAAAAAGCTGCTGTCCAATGTCATTAACTCGCAGATCGATATCCATGGAAAATATGGTGGAGTGGTGCCGGAACTGGCTTCCCGGAAACATCTTGAAGATATTTACCCAGTGGTCAGGGAGGCCCTGAACCAGGCCGATGTCTCTCTTAATCAGGTGGATGGCCTGGCCGTGACCCAAGGGCCCGGACTGATTGGCTGTCTGCTGGTCGGCCTGTCCTTTACCAAGGCCCTGTCCCTGGTTAAAAAAATTCCCTATGTCGGTGTCGACCACATGGCCGGCCACCTGCTTTCGGTCTTTCTGGCTGATACAAAACCGAATTTCCCTTTTGTGGCCCTGATCGCCTCGGGTGGCCATTCAAGCATCTTTCTTGCCAGCAACCCAACATCATTTCAGCTCATGGGCAGAACCAGGGACGATGCCGCCGGCGAGGCCTTTGACAAGGTCGGCAAACTTCTGGGCCTTGCTTATCCAGGTGGCCCGGTCATCAGCAAACTTGCTGCCACGGGCAATTCCAGAGCCATTACCTTCCCGCGCGCCTGGCTTGATCCAGACAGTCTGGATTTCAGCTTCAGCGGCCTCAAGACATCGGTGGCAAATTACGTCAATCAGCAGCGTCAGCGCTCGGAAGATCTTCCGGTTGAAGAAATCTGCGCCTCATTCCAGGAAGCGGTTGTCGATGTGCTGGTGGAAAAAACAATCAGGGCGGCCCGCCGGGTCGGGGTTGACAGTGTTGTGCTGGGCGGCGGTGTTGCTGCTAATCCACGCCTGAGAGAACTCATGAGCAAAAGAACAACTGAAGAAGGTTTGCAAATTTTTATGCCGCCGCCTGAATTCTGCACTGACAATGCGGCCATGATCGGACTGGCCGGCTATCATCTTTTCCAAGCCGGCCTGGAGACCCTTGCCACTGATATGGATGCCTATTCACGCTCTCTTTTTTTCTGATATATCGACTGTTGGGGCGATCAGGAGTAACTTCTCAATAAGTGGTGGTATACTGCTAACCTCCCCCTTTAATAAAGGGGGATTGAGGGGGATTTATTTATATGTTCCCACCACTTATTGAAAAATTACGATCAGGAGTCGAACCCCAAACCCATTGATGCCCTTTTAACCAATTCTGTGCAGGGTAAACATTACTGATTTCATTCTTGACAACTTGTCAAGAACTGCCTATTGTCAATATAGTCTGACCCAATAAAGCGGAAAAAAACATCATACTTTTTAGGACTCTTTTCAGTACTCGCTTGGCGGGTGTAAGTGTCTTAACAGGAGATGTAAGTATTTTATTTTAAAAATAATTTTTTATTTCTTGTTTTTTATTACAGGATTTCAGATGTAAGGCACTAAAAACATCAAGAGGTTCATAATGCAGACGATACAAGTAGGCAAATTAAAGGCAGAGTTTGCATCAGTACTGGATAAAATAAAAAATAATGGTGAAAAATTTGTCATAGAATATGGAAAAAAACACCATAAAGTAGCCATATTAATTCCATACGACGAGTCGTTGGAAGATCAGGAGCCAAGAAAATTCGGCATTTTAAAAAATAAAGCAAACTTCAAAATGAATGATGATTTTGCCATGACAGATGAAGAACTGCTGGAATTATGAAATACGTAATCGACACCCATATTTTTTTGTGGTTGCTTTTCTCTCCTGAGAAAATAGCTGTCGAGAAACTAACGATATTAAAGAATCCTCAACATAAAGTTGTCATTACTCCGATCAGTTTCTGGGAGATATCGCTGAAGTACAACTTGGGGAAATTAATCCTTGAAAACACCACCCCTGACAAGTTACCACAACTTGCCAAAATAATGAATATCAGCATTGAACCTATTAACGCAGAATGCATGGCCAGTTTTCATAATTTACCACAGAACCGCTCCCATAAAGATCCATTTGATCGCATCATTATCTGGTATTGCATGTGTAACAACTACACCTTGGTTAGTCAGGATAGACATTTCAGTGCATATAAGGTGTTGGGCTTGAAAGTTTTGTAAGCATGAACGAGGGGATATCATTCAGATTATAAATTTCCATTCGTCATAAGCAGATGCCGCCAAAGAGCTCCGCCATCTTTTTACTAATTTGCTTTCTGGCATATTCATCAGTGATTAGATCATGCCAACCAGCAAGCGCTTTACGGATACTGTCTGTTATCACCAGCGTTTTTTGTCTTGAAAAGCCAAAGCGCTTCCCTTCATTTATTACACTTTCTGTGGTTATTTTCGTTACTTGCCCATCGATCATTGTTGCCTGTTCATTTTGTAAAAAAGAGGGCGTCAAATCATAAACAGGGGAAAGACGCCATCCACCTGAATCATGTATCATGGAAAAATTCTGGAGATGATCATCGGTATTATGAATGGCCACATTGATTATCATCTGTTTAAAAAGTTTCTTAAGGTCAATGCGGGGCTGCTGTGAGTAGCGACGGATCACTTCTGCCATGGCACTGTACGAGCCAAGAGCCGGATCTTTATCAAGAAGGCTTGCAAAGGAAAGTAGAGCACGCCTGCCACCTCCGGCGGTGACATCAAAGCGCTTTACCAGCAGTACTGGTCTCTGGCGCACCTGACACACCTCAAAGTCTGGAATTTCAAGACCGATTCTTCTACCAAGTTCAAGTCCAGCCGCCTCCAGATCCACAAGCAGGGACTGGGTGCGGTCATGGATGCTGGAAAATTTTGCCAGACAATAACCATCTTTTTTGACGAGTAACTTGGGTCTTGCTCCACCTGCCGAGTATCCGCCGGTTATCAGAAATTTTAATTCCATGGGAGCAAAATTTTGATTCTCATACGCTACGGCCTCCTCAAGGGCCAAAGCGATATCGGCAAAATCAATACTAGGATCTTCAACCTCAGTGGGTATTCTTGTATCGGAAGAATAGAGGAGTGCTCCAATACCTGTGTTGCCAAGTGCCTCCAGGAGATGGGCCGGAGTATAATGCTGTTGATGAAATCCTGCTTTATAGGCAAGGAGCCTATTACCCCATTTGCCGGGAAGGCTATCTTGGAACACCCCATGAAGACCAGACTCAGGTCTGCCTGCACGGATAAATTCCGTGGAGAGTTTCAGGTTGGCCGGATCAAGCGCATAACGGTCATTGTGGTTAAGGAAGTCCGAATCGTATTGAAAAACCCCATTATACCCGCCCCTGAAAGCCATATGCAGGTTTTCAACAAGTAATCGCCCTGCCCTTACTATGCGACCATCATCCAGCACCACAAAAACATAGAGGTTAACCGTTGAAGGCAACACTTTATTTCCGCACCCGTGTCTTTAGTAATTTATTCTTCTCTGCCTGATCACGGTCATATTTGGCAAACGGGTTCTCAGATTCCCGAAGGACAGAGTCCCAACCCTCTAAAGATTCAAGCAAACCACTCACCTTTATCCAGGCGGCAAGAGAAACTTTAGGGTCACCATTTTCCATGGCGGCAACTGTCCACCTGGTAACTCCGATCCGCGCCGCCAACTCATCCTGAGTTTGCTCAGCCTTAATGCGAGCAGCACGCAACCCCAAACCCATCCGTTCAATAACAGCTTGTTCATTTTCCCCTAAAGCAATCTTCATAAAGTTGACTATAATCAACTTAAACAGAAAGACAAGCCTTTAAAGTTAAATATAATCTACACAAAGTTGAGCAAACACAACATCCCTTCATCACTCATATTGCTTCTTGTGAGGGACTTCCAATTAATGTACAAGATAGCCCATGAGCAAATACAGACATAAATTCCACAGGCAAGGCAGTCTGCTTTAGTATCGAAGACACAACACCAAGACGTTCAAAGAACTTGACGCAGGCGGTGTCATCTTTGAAAATCTTCTTCATCTCGATGCCCCTGACAAAAATATGACGAAGAGCCTCGGGTGCATCAATTCTCGTTTTACGGGGCATGCGTCTTTCTCATCAAAAAGAGATATAAAATGCGAAAACTTACAATCTGAAGAATGTCAGCTATTTGCTCTATTTGCCCCTAAGGATGAGACAACTTGACATCCCCCGCAAATATCTTACAATAATCGTATCGATTAAAAAAAAGGAGAATTCCATGCAGACAACGATCTCGAGCAAATACCAAATAGTCATCCCTAAACCGGTCAGAGAGCGTCTTAACCTCAAGCCGAAGCAAAAACTGACAGTCATAGAAAAGGACAAAATGCTCATTCTCATTCCTCCCTCCTCTCTTGATGAATTAAGAGGCATTGCCGCTGGCGCTAGAACCAATAAGCACCGAGAAAAGAAGGATCGTTTCATATGATTATTGTTGACTCTTGCGGCTGGCTGGAATGGTTTACTGACGGCAGGCTGGCCGACAAATATAAAGAATATCTTGCGGCCCAAGACAACATCCTGATGCCTACGATCATTCTTTACGAGGTCTATAAGGTTCTTAAGAGAGAGGTTGATGAATAAAAGGCGCTGCTCGCTGCCGGGTATATGGAAAACACTCAAGCAAAAGGGAAAAGCTATAGGAGCAAATGATCTCCTTATCGCCGCCCAAGCAGTGACACTTTTTTATGCCGCCGCCTCAATTCTGCACTGACAATGCGGCCATGATCGGTCTGCCGGCTATCATCTTTTCAAGCCGGCCAGGAAACCCTTGCCACTGATATGGACGCCTATTTACGCTCTCTTTTTTCCTGAAATAGCCACGGATGCGGATTGGGAGATACACACAAAATCCCCTGACGATCTTTGAACCAACATACTTCTCAATTCGTCGCCTTTTACAAAAGCATGCTATATATTTTTGATATAGTGCATCGATGCTGAAATCTTAACATGGAGTGAAATTATGGAAAAACCCACAGCGAAAGTTTTTGTGACAGGTCGAAGTCAGGCAATACGAATTCCCAAACAGTACCGTTTTACGACTGATGAAGTTTACATTGAGCAGGATGGTGAACGGATCATTCTCAGTCCCAAACCGAAATCATGGGCTCAATATTTTACTTCGGCAAAACATTTTACAAAGGACTATCCAGACCATATTGAAGATTTGATTCCAGAAGAACGGGAACTGTTTGTATGACATATTTATTGGATACAAATATCTGTATTGCAATTATCAAAAAATGTCCTGCGGAAGTAAAAAAGAAATTAATCCGTACAACAGTTGGAGAAGTGACAATTTCCAGTATTGTTTTGGCAGAACTCTGGTACGGGATTGAACTTTCCCGGAAACAATAAGGAGAACAGGGCCGCATTACATGACTTCCTTCAATATGTAACTGTACTGACCGGAGCAGGCTGGCCGGGAATATGGTAAAATTCGTGCCCAGCTCAAGCGAAAGGGAACACCTATTGGAGCCAAATGATCTCCTTATCGCTGCCCATGCAGTGACACTGGACGCAGTCCTTGTTAGCGATAATACAAAAGAATTCTTACGAGTACCGGGATTAAAGATGGAAAACTGGATAAATCGGTAATCACGGACGAAGCCGGTCATAGAAAATCCCACCCGGTAGAGTGGCTGCAATGTCCTGCCTGAACCAGGAAGCTGTCTGAACGGAGGCGCTTTCCGCAACTCTACTATATTTCCCCACATGATGTTTCCGGGACAAAATAAAAATCCTACCCCTGAGAGGCAGGCATTTAGCTTATTGCCGGCAGAGCCGCGTGTCTCTGACCTAACCCTGAGAACCAGGTTTTCTCTGTTGGAATAAAATCAGTGAATTTACGAGTCAGTAACCCAAGGCAAAAAAATCTTATACCTAAAGATGAGTCAGGACTTGAGCCCCTTTTACACTTGACAATAGTTTAGTATGGTGTCCCCGGAATTCTGGGAACTCTTGACTTTAACCTCCAGGGTATTATATGTAATACACAGGAGGTGCAATATGTTTACAATGCGATTGTCTGACGACATGGAACAACGATTAAACTTTTTATCCAAAGAAACAAAAAGACCTAAAAGCTTCTATGTACGTGAGGCCCTGGAGCGTTCTTTAGAGGATATAGAAGACATTTACCTGGCCGAAAAAAGATTAGAAGACATAAGAGCCGGCAAAAGTAAAACCATACCTCTGGAAAAGGTAATGAAACGCTATGACATGGGAAGTTAAATTTGATCCAAAAGCCGACCGTGAGCTTGACCGCCTCGATCCACAATACGCCCGGCGAATATTATCTTTTCTTTCCAAAAAAATAGCCACAGACGAAGATCCGAAACGATACGGTAAACCTTTGCATGGTAATCTAGCCGGATTATGGAAATACCGTATTGAAAATTATCGCATTATCTGTGATATCCAGGACGAAAAAATTGTAGTGCTTGTTCTTCGTGCAGGTCATAGAAGCAAGGTGTATGGTGGCCATTAACAGTCAACATGACCCAAGATTCTTGCCACCCACTCAGGAATTTCTCCGAACTGTATCGCCCATGATGCGAAAGTATGCCGCAATTTATACATCCGGCGATATTTGACTTGAGCGCCCTTTTACACTTGACAATAGTTAAGTATGGTGTCCCCGGAATTGGGCCGGCTATCATCTTTTCCAAGCCGGCCTGGAGACCCTTGCCACTGATATTAATGCCTATTCACGCTCTCTTTTTTTCTGACACAAACAACATCCCTTCTCATGTCTACCCACTTCCATAGACAACACCTATCAGCAGTCGAATCCCTTTTATTTTAAAAGGATCAAAAATTACGGTCGTTCAAGACGAAGAAGAGGCGGCTCGTAGATCAATATGAAATTATTTTGTATTTCCGGGAGTTGTTCAAGATATTCCGGGACAAGGTCTTCAAGTTTTTCCGGAGGAGTGTGGTGTTTTTTTGTATATGAAGAAACTGCCCTCTCAACAGTAAGCGCTTTCTCAAAGGCCTCTATTTCCTGTTGATACCGTTCCCTGACAACTTCATTTTGTTCAGTTGTCAGCATGGTCTTGAGTGTCACAAGTCCGGCTGTAATATTACCTCCCTCTGCCGAAAATAAAGCCGCAAGGTGGCCAAACATGGGGGGAGCATCAGGAAGTGCTGCCGCATCCTCAAAAGCCTTTGCCGCCCTTAATGGCTCGTTAAGATACCTGTAGTA
>JAGHCC010000229.1 GCA_021160685.1 Desulfobulbaceae bacterium
CTTATAGTCTTTGGGTCTTGAGAAAATTTAAGAGTTCATCAAAAATAAAGGAAGGTCTCAAATGCAAGTGAGCGTAGAAGAAATAAATTCTCTTACCAAAAAACTAAAGGTTGTTCTTCCGGAAGATTTCGTCAGTACGAGGTTGGATAAGGCCTATCGTGATTTGCAGAGCGAGGTTTCTATCAAGGGATTCAGGAAAGGCAAGGTTCCCAGGAAGATTCTGGAAAAAAACTATGGCCCCAAGGTTCAATATGATCTCAGCGAAAAAATGATTCAGGATACCTATTTTGACGCCTTAGGGAAGTCTGATCTTGATGTTGTTGTTCATCCTGATCTCAAGGATCATAAGTTTGAGGATGACGGCAGCTTTTCTTATGAGGCCGAGGTCGATGTCCGGCCCTCATTTGAGATGAGCCAGCATAAAGGTCTTGAAGTTGAGCTTCCGGAGATCGTGGTCAGCGATGAAGAGGTTAATGCCGAGCTTGAGAATCTGCGTAAGGAGATGGCTCCGTTAAAGAATGTGGATGACCGCTCCATTGAAAATAATGATCTCGTGGTTGTCGATTTTCAGGGCTACAACAACGGTGAATCCATGAGTCAGGTTGTTGGAACCGATTATTCAGTCGATATAGGTTCGGGTAATAATGGCAAGGAGTTTGAAGAAGCCTGTATCGGGCTGAATAAAGGTGATGAGACTTCCAGAGAAATCACCTTTCCTGCTGATTTCCCCAATCCGGTGTTGGCCGGCAAGAAGGTTGAGTTTAAAATTTCAATCAAGGATATCAAGCAGCGTATTCTCGCAGATCTTGATGATGAATTTGCCAAAGATATCGGCGAAGAGTTTGCCACTCTTGATGATTTAAAAAAACATATCAGTGATAAAGAATATAAAGAAAAGGAAGAGGCCCGTTATGGTGATATCACTGATCAGGTAATGCACCAATTGCTGGAAGCCAATAAGTTCGAGGTACCTGCCCGTTTGATCCAGTATGAAATCAATCATTATATCAGTGAGATTGAGGAAAATTTGAAAAAGCGCGGTTTGACCCTGGAGTCTGCCGGCATGAATCTGGACACAATGACAGAGAATTATCGGGAAACCGCAGAAAAAAGAGTGCGGGGCGATTTTATTCTGAAAAAAATTGCTGAAATTGAAAATATCAAACTGGAAGATGAAGATATCAGCAAAGGGTTTGCTCGAATCTCCGAAAAATATGGCATGCCGGTTTCCGAGGTGAAGAAATATTTCCAAAGCCGTGAAGATCTTCTGCCGTTTATGAATGAACTGCATACGGAAAAAATTCTCAAGTTTATGCGTGAGCAGACCGTGATCAAGAATATTGCAGCAGAAGAGGGCCAGAGCGCCGACGAGGCACCCGAGGCAGGAGAAGAGGCATGAACCTGATTCCCATAGTCGTTGAACAGACCCCCAGGGGTGAACGTTCCTATGATATCTATTCCCGGTTGCTAAAGGAACGTATTATTTTTCTGGGCACGGGGATTAATGATGATATTGCCAATGTCGTCATTGCCCAGCTTTTATTTCTTGAGGCAGATGATCCTGATAAGGACATTACATTTTATATCAATTCTCCCGGCGGTTCAGTTACAGCCGGTTTGGCAATTTATGATACCATGCAATACATAAAATCTGATATAGTGACATTATGCATGGGTCAGGCGGCCAGTATGGGGGCCTTCCTGCTTGCAGCCGGTACCCATGGGAAAAGATATGCTTTGCCCAGCGCGCGCATTCTTATTCATCAACCCATGGGTGGTTTTCAGGGGCAGGCGACGGACATTGAGATCCATACTAAGGAAATTCTGCGTTTGCGCAAATCATTAAACAAGGCCTTGGCGGAACATACCGGCAAGACTCTGAGAAAAATTCAATCCGATACGGAACGTGATTATTTTATGGGTGCCGAACAAGCCGTGGAATATGGTATCATTGATAAGGTACTGACGAAGAGAATCAATCAGGAGGATTCAGAGCATGTCTGATGGTGACGATATGGAAGTTCTTTGTTCATTCTGCGGCAAGAGTCAGGATGAAGTCAAAAAGCTGATAGCCGGCCCCTCTGTTTATATTTGTGACGAGTGTATAGATCTCTGTAATGAAATCGTCCAGGAAGATCGTCTCCAGGAAATTGAGGAGCAGGGTGATGGTGGCATATTAAAACCCATGGAGATCAAAGATCGTCTCGATGAATATGTAATTGGTCAGGAGCTGGCGAAACGCATTCTTGCCGTTGCCGTGCATAATCATTATAAACGGATCGAAATGCAGATTTCCGTCGCCAAGGATGATGTTGAACTGCAAAAGAGCAATATCATTCTTATCGGCCCCACCGGTAGCGGTAAGACTCTTCTGGCGCAGACCCTGGCAAAAACTCTTAATGTACCCTTTGCCATGGCCGACGCCACCACTCTCACCGAAGCCGGTTATGTCGGTGAGGATGTTGAAAATATTCTGGTGAGCCTTCTTCAGGCAGCAGATCATGATGTGGAAAAGGCAATTCGCGGTATTGTCTATATTGACGAGATTGACAAGATCGCCAGAAAGTCCGACAGCGCTTCGATTACCAGGGATGTTTCCGGTGAGGGCGTGCAGCAGGCCCTTTTGAAAATTATTGAGGGTACAGTGGCAAGCGTGCCTCCAAAAGGCGGAAGAAAACATCCGCAACAGGAATATGTCAAAATCGACACCACAAATATTCTTTTTATCTGCGGCGGCGCCTTTGTGGGACTTGACTCCGTGATAAAAAAACGGACAGGAACAAAGTCCATGGGGTTTGGCGCCAAGGTTGTCGGTAAATCAAAGAAAAAGATGGGAGAAGTCCTTGCCTCTATACAGTCGGAAGATCTGCTCCGTTTTGGTCTGATCCCTGAACTTGTCGGCCGTCTACCGGTTATCGCCACCATGGAGGAGCTGGAAGAAGAAGATCTGATCCGTATCCTCAAGGAGCCGAAGAACGCTTTGACCAAACAGTATCAGCGATTGTTTGAGTTTGACGATATTCGCCTGCGGTTTACGGAGGGCGCCCTTGTCGCTATTGCCAAGGAATCGATGAAAAGGAAATCCGGAGCCAGGGGATTACGTTCAGTGATGGAAAAGGCCATGCTGGAAATCATGTATGAGCTTCCCTCTGAATCGAATGTGCGGGAATGTGTTATCAGTGAACAGGTCATTCTGAATGGCGAAGATCCAGTTATTCTCTATGAGAGTGAAAAGAAAAGTGCTTAGAAATCTTTTTTATTACAAGAGGACAGGTAGAAATTAATGTCACAGTCAATCTATCCGATGATGCCCTTGCGGGACATTGTTTTGTTTCCGCACATGGTTGCACCACTTGTTGTGGGCCGGCAGAAATCTATTAAAGCGCTGGAAAATGCCATGGCGAACGGGACGGAAATTTTTTTAACGACCCAGAGAGATTCTGCGGTTGATGATCCCGGTGAAAAGAATGTGTACTCCATGGGTACCATCGCTTCGGTATTGCAGCTTCTCCGTTTGCCTGACGGTACGATTAAGGCCTTGGTTGAAGGAAAAAGAAGAGCCAGGGTAAAAGAGTTTATTGTCAAGAAAGATTTAATGATGGTAGACGTGGAAGAGTTTGACCAGGATGTTGAAGCTACTGCAGAGACTGTCGCCTATATCCGAGAGATCCTGAATTCTTTTAAGAAATATGCCAGGCTCAACAAAAAGATTTCCTCCGAGGTTGTCAAGTCTCTTGCCAGGATAGATAATCCTGCAAAATTTATCGATGTCCTGGCTTCCCATATGCCGTTAAAAATGGAGGAGAAACAAAAAATATTAAGAGTTCTTTCCGTGGAAGAACGGTTGGATCTTGTTTTGGGCCTGATTCACAAGGAAGATGAGATCGCTTCTCTGGAAGAGAAAATCCGTGGCCGGGTCAAGAAGAAAATGGAAAAGACCCAGAAGGATTACTATCTGTCCGAACAGATGAGGGTTATCCGTAAGGAGATGGGGAAAGGCGATGATGCCGCCTCTGAGATGGATGACCTTGAGAAGCAGATTGAAAAGAAAAAAATGCCCAAGACGGCCAAGAACAAGGTGGCGCAGGAATTTAAAAAACTGAAGATGATGCAGCCTATGTCCGCCGAAGCCACCGTAGTGCGAAATTATATTGATACGATTCTGTCTTTGCCCTGGTATGAAAAGAGTAAAAGCAGAATAAACATCAATGAAGCGGAAGATGTGCTTGAGGCGGATCATTTTGGCCTTGCTGAACCGAAGGAGCGTATTCTAGAATATCTGGCTGTTCAGGCCCAGGTCAAAAAATTGAAAGGGCCGATTCTCTGTCTCGTCGGTCCTCCGGGCGTGGGTAAGACCTCTCTGAGTAAATCGGTTGCCAGGGCCATGGGGAGAAAATTTGTCCGCTTGTCGCTGGGTGGCGTCCGGGACGAGGCCGAGATTCGCGGTCACCGCCGTACCTATATCGGCGCAATGCCAGGTAAAATTGTTCAGTCCCTGCAGAAAACCAAGGTGAATAATCCGGTTTTCTGTCTGGATGAAATTGACAAGATGAGCATGGACTTTCGCGGTGATCCTTCCTCGGCCTTGCTTGAGGTTCTTGATCCGGAGCAGAATTACAGCTTCAATGATCATTATCTGGATATGGATTATGATCTTTCTGATGTGTTTTTCATCACCACGGCAAACAATCTGCCGGCCATCCCGCCGCCCCTGCGGGACAGGATGGAGGTGATCAAGTTAAACGGCTATACCGAAGAGGATAAATTTCAAATCGCCAGGGGTTTTCTGATACCCAAGCAGCTTGATGAAAACGGCTTTGAAACTAAGGATATCGCTTTAAATGAGGGTGCGATTCTTGAAATAGTCCGCCGTTACACCAGGGAAGCCGGCGTCCGAAATCTCGAGCGCAACATTGCCGGAATCTGCCGTAAAATTGCCAGGGATCGCCTGAAGAAAAAGAAACCCAACAAGAAATACCGCCTGTCGGCCAGATCAGTTGCCAAATATCTCGGGGCTCCTAAATTTCGTTTTGGCCTGGCTGAGGAACGGGATGAGGTTGGCTTGACAACGGGTTTGGCCTGGACCGAGGTAGGAGGGGAGCTCCTGCAGATTGAGACAGTGCTGATGCCGGGGAGCGGCAAGCTGATTATCACCGGTAAACTCGGTGATGTAATGCAGGAGTCGGCCCAGGCTGCCTTGAGTTATGTTCGCACCAGGGCAGCTCAGCTCGGCCTGACAGCCGATTTTTATCAAAAACTCGATGTGCATGTTCATGTTCCCGAAGGCGCTATTCCTAAAGATGGGCCGTCGGCCGGAATCACCATGGCCACCTCCATGGTTTCCGCTCTTTTGCAGATTCCTGTGCGCAAGGACGTTGCTATGACCGGTGAAATTACTCTGCGTGGATGTGTTCTGCCCATTGGCGGGTTGACGGAAAAACTGCTGGCTGCGCGGCGGGGTAATATCAAACACGTTTTGATTCCAAAGAAGAATGAACGGGATTTGGAAAAAATTTCTCCCAAAGTATTGAAAAGCCTTGAGATTGAACTGGTCGAACATGTGGACGAGGTGCTTGAAAAGGCCCTTGTTCGGCCGGATGGGGAAGCGATTCTCAAAGAGGCGGAGCCGATCGATGTTTTCTGGCTTAAAGCCGCAAATCAGGAAGAAATGGCGGTGCCGGCTCATTAAGCCTTTTTTATTCGTCAGATGCTGTTTTTCATTGACGAACATCCTTGATACTGTTAAATAAATTCCACAATCTGAATGGGCGGTTAGCTCAGCTGGGAGAGCATCGGCCTTACAAGCCGAGGGTCACAGGTTCGATCCCTGTACCGCCCACCATTCTTATTGTATTTGGGGTTGTAGTTCAGTTTGGTTAGAATGCCTGCCTGTCACGCAGGAGGTCGCCGGTTCGAGCCCGGTCAACCCCGCCACGACGACAACAAGGACTTGGGAGAAATCTCAGGTCCTTTTTTTTTTGCGTGATCCCCTCCCTTTTTTTGTTTTTTCCGTTGATCTGTGATCCCGAGGAAGAATCCATTCTTGCAACTTTGTCTTGACTCCGTTACTCTTGAAGAAAATGATTGGTCTCAGCTTGTTCAGTAGCCATCCTTGAGTTTTTTATAAGATCCTCTCCGGAAGAGAATGATTGTATGATTTTTAAATTTTTTACAAGAAGATCTCCCCGTCTTGAAGTTGTCGCCTCTTTTCTTCTTCTCGTTTGCGGCCTGCTCCTCTCTCCATCGACCTCTTTTGCCATTCAGACACATGCTGCTCCGGAAGGATTGTATATTCATCAGGTGGGGCATATTGTCTATGCCATTGCCATGATGGGACTGGCATACGGGATATGGAAATCAGAGCTGAACACAAAACCGGGCTGGCGGCTGTTGTCCTGGGGGGCAGTGCTTCTGGCTGTCTGGAACATCTGGGCTTTTTGTGGGCATATTGTCGAAGTATCAATTCCAGCAGACCATTTTGCCGGAGAGATTGCCCACAGAAATAAGGTTGTTCTTATGAAAACATGGATAGATTATTGCTATTTCATATTGAAAATGGATCATTTTGTCTGTGTGCCGGCCCTTATTTTTTTCTATCTCGGTCTGAAACGGATGCAGTTGGATTCGAAAGGGCACTCACCTGAAAAGAACGGGGTAGAGTAATGCAACTCCCTCTTTATCTGATCTGGGGAGTGGATATTGTCGGTTGCATTACCATGATCGTGCTGTCCACTGCATGTGTCATAATTACTGTGGACCTGCACCGGAAGGATCCTGAAAATGCCCTTAATAATTATTTGGTATGGTTGTTCAGCGCCATTCTGGCTTTCTGCATCTCCCGGTCAATCGGCCATCTTGTCAAGCATCTCCTTTTATTTGCCGGAGCCGGCGAGCTGTGGAGATCAATCTCGCCCTACAGCGGCGGATTTAACACAATGACTTTTATCATTATTTTTGCCGTGACACTTTTTTTCCGGGAAATGAGGATCATCATGACAAGGATGACCAGGGATAAAAACAGGATTAAAAAAACCAGCCGGCAGCTGCTCGAGTTGAATCAGGATATTGAAGCGATAGTCTCTGACCGTACCCACACGGAACTGGCCTTGCGCATTGCCCATGAAATCAGGAATCCGGTTATGATTATCGGTGGATTGCTGTGCAGGATGGCAAAAAAAACAACCGATAATGCAGAACGTGAACGTTTTAATCTTGTTTTGGATCAGACCCGCAAGTTAGAATCCCTTGTTAATAAGATTGAAGATCTGAATCCGGCGATAGAAAAACGTTTTCTGCCTATTGAATTGAACACTCTTGTCCAGGATATTATTGAAATTGTAGAACATGAGACCAGTTTTAAGGAAATTACATTACATTTCGATCGATTTACCGTGCCCCTGTCATTCCAGGGCGATCAGCAGCTCGTCAAAGTTGCTCTGTTACATGTTCTGCGAAATAGTATAGAGGCCTGCGGTTCGGGAAATACCATTGAGGTTGTGACAGGATTGGCTGAAAAGGGAATTGAAGTACGGATAGAGGATGATGGCCCGGGCATTCCAGCTGAGATTGTAAAGCATATTTTTAAACCGTTTTACAGTACAAAGGAGGGGTCAACGGGGCTTGGCCTTCCTTATGTCCGGCAGATCATAAAAGAGCATAGAGGAACGATTAACATTGACAGCAGGGAAGGGAAGGGGACACTGGCGCGAATTGTCTTTCCAACTCTTCTTGGTGAATTAAAATAATAATTCCGGCTTTCAGTGTTGCGGCGGGATGAGTCTGCCGCCCGCCAATTCCACTACTTCATCGGCAATTCGTCTGACCTGATCCTGGTAATGGGAGACAACCAGGAGAGTGCAGCGTTTTTTGAGATTGAGCAGCAGTTCCTCAATTTGGGCGCTGCTCCTGGAATCAAGAGATGAAGTAGGTTCGTCAAGCAGGAGAATTTCCGGGTCAAGGATCAGTGCCCGGGCCAGGCAGAGACGCTGCTGCTGGCCCCCGGAAAGAGAAAGCGCATTACTGTCAAGCCTGTCCCGGACCTCATTCCAGAGGGTGACCGCCTTCAGGGATTCTTCAATTTTTTTCTCGATCAAATCTTTGTTTTTCCCAAAATTAACTTTTTTAAAAAAGACGACACGCTCAGCTACATTTGTCCTATTTTTCTGTAAAGTCAAACTGGAAATATTGATTCATGCTGTGCGTGTCTATAGGGAAAAACGATTATACGTTCATGCGGGGAAGATTAATGTCCTTGGGATGAGATTTTTTCATACATTCTGATGATAACCACATCCTGTTTGGGGACGTCACTGTAATGGCCCTTGCTGCCGGTGGGGGTGGCGGCTATAGCGTCAACGACGTCCATTCCACTAATTACCTTGCCAAAAACCGCGTAACCGTATTGACGCATGGTTTTTTTCTGGTGATCAAGAAACGCATTGTGCTTGAGGTTGATGAAAAACTGGCTGGTTGCGCTGTTGATGTCATTAGTCCTGGCCATGGCCAGAGTGTAGCGCTTGTTTTTCAGGCCGTTGTCGGCCTCGTTGACAATAGGACGATGGGAAGGGGTCTTTTGTGTCATTCCCGGTTCAAAACCGCCTCCCTGGATCATGAAGTTTGGAATAACACGGTGAAAGATCAGGCCGTCATAAAATTTTTCTTTCACATAACGCCTAAAATTGGCGGCAGAAACAGGGGCTTTGTCATCAAAAACTTCAAGAGTTATATTGCCTTTTGATGTTTCTATGATCATTTGGGGAAGATTGTTCACTTGTTCCTGGCCTGCTTGGGAGAGCATGGGGATGATGAGAAAAGAAAGGGCTAATATAAATTTGGTAAGCATGGCTCGACTCCTTTTTAAAGATCATTCGTGGAAATAACAGAGCCCGAAGAGAACAGGATGTCCTGTTCCCGACGGGCTATAAGGTTATATTAAGATATGGGCTGTTGTTTTCAGCCGGCTTTGATTTCTATCTTTTTCGGTTCAGCCGGTTTGATTTTCGGCAGAACCAGTTTGAGAATGCCATTGGCCATCACAGCCTCGATTTTATCCTGGTCAATGGTTTCCGAAACACTGAATTTTCTGATAAAATTACCGACTTCATATTCTTGCAGTAGAACAGTTTTGCCGGCCATTTCCTGGTCACTCTGCATGACCCCTTCGATAAACAGATTGCCATCATCAAGTTTGATTTCCACACCATTTTTGGAGACACCGGGCATTTCAGCAAGGAGTGTTACACTATTCTCGTCTTCGTAAATGTCCACGGTAGGAATAAACTGCTTCATCGGTTTGGTCGGCTCAGCATTTTGCTGGACTTCTCTTTTCTGCTGGGTTTGCAACTCTTTTTCTGTCATGGCTCTTATCCTTATCGGTCGTTCAATGACGGATTATTTGACATTGACGGCTATCTTTTTCGGTTTCACTTCCTCGGCTTTGGGGAGGGAAATTGCCAGAATACCATCCTGTAACGTGGCTGATACGCCTTCAAGATTGATTTTAGTCGGTAAGGCCACAGCACGGCTGAATTTGCCGGTTTTGATTTCCCGTCGGTGGTATGAACTTTTTTCCTCCCGAGGAAGAGACTGCCTTTCCCCCGAGATCGTTAATGTTTCGCCTTCAACGGAGATATCAATATTTTCCTGGACGACACCTGCAACCTCCGCTGTGACAAAAACAGCATCACTGTCCTCATAAATGTTCAGAGGAGGAAAAACCTGAGATCCACTCTGATCGGCAGTCGTTCTTTTGATCATCCTGTCCATGTCTTGCCGCAGTCTTTCAAGATCAGGCCAGGATTGACGGAAAAAGGGAGGATCCATGAATCTGATAATAGACATAAAAATCTCCTTCTACGTTTAACTGATTGATATAAAAAGGATTAATTTGTTTCTTTCAGTTAAAAAAATAAGACGGCATGGTTGAATGTCAAGGGAATGTAGAAAAAAATAATTTTTTATTATTTGGATGTCTCACAGATTCTTTTCTCTGCGTCTCTGCGCCTCTGTGTGAGATTAACTTTCATTTCCCGATGTCTTATTTCAGTCGCTTATCGGTTGTGCCGGTTCGCCGGGATGGCCGTTACTTAAAAAGTCCATACTGATATCGCAGGCCGGAGCTGAATGAGTCAGAGCACCGATGGAAATCAGGTTGACCCCGGTTTCGGCGACAGCCCGGACATTTTCCAGGGTTATTCCACCCGATGCCTCAATCAGCGCCTTTCCCTTGATTAGTTTTACTGCCTCGCGCATTTGTTGCACATCCATGTTGTCGAGCATGATGATATCGACATCGCAAGCAAGGCAATCCCTGATCTGTTCGAGGGTTTCGGCCTCAACCTCTACTTTCAGCGTGTGCGGAGCCCGTTCCCGTACCCGTTTGACAGCTTTCCGGATGGAGCCGCAGGCGGTAATGTGATTGTCCTTGATAAGAATACCGTCGGCCAGATTAAAACGGTGATTGTAACCGCCTCCGACACGGACCGCGTATTTTTCCAGCATCCGTAATCCCGGTGTTGTTTTTCTTGTGTCAACAATTCTAACCGGCAGCAGCAGGACCCGTTCCACGAAACGGGATGTCAGGGTAGCAATCCCACAGAGACGCTGGACCAGATTCAGGGCCAGCCGTTCTCCCTGCAAAAGAGACGAAACAGGCCCTTTGACCTCCAGCAGAATGTCCCCCCGTTTTACCTTGACACCGTCTTCCACACCTTGAATTTTGACTTCCGGATGAAGAAAGGTGAAAACCTCTCCTGCAACTTTTTCCATGCCGGCGGAAACTAAGGAGTGTCTGGCAATAAATTGTGCTTCGCCTTGCTGATCCTGAGCAAAAATTGCTTCGGTGGTGATATCACCGAAGCCGATATCTTCTTGAAGAAAATGGGCAATGGCTTGCCTGAGCGTAATTTTGTTCATGGGAAATTGATAATCCTGTAAAAAGTAAATACTGGATTTACGCGACGGCAAATCAAGCGGCTACCCTGTTCTGTTTTTTCATCCTGCTGGTTTTTTTACCCTAAGTGGCACAAGTAGAAGACCGACAAAATGAACTGAATCTTTTTAAAATTAAGAGATTCTAGATATATAATACGGATCAAACAGAAAAGACAAGTAGCGAGATCAGTATCAATGCGTAAATAATTGCCGTGTCAACTGAAATGGTGAGAGGAGGGGTTGCGGAGATTTCTTTTAATAAAGGTTTAGTCTATTCAGGTGGGGCCACCAAATTGGTCTAACCACCGTTCCGTAACTGTTCAGGAGTGCACCCCAAGGGCACTTCCTGCGGGGCGCTCCATATCGGAGTCTACGCTTACCTGGTTCATTCGGAGTCTCGTTCCTCGCTTACCTGGGGCTTCGAAGCATACTTGTGTTATTCGAGAAGGCCCAGGTAAGCGTGGACTCCGAATGGGACAAGATGGGGTGCTCCTGAATAGTTACAAGGTTTATATGAAAGTCTCTCGCAGAGGCACAGAATTTTTTTCTCCGCGTCTCTACGCCTCTGTGAGAGATTAACTTTCATTGGGATCAGAGGAGACAGATCAATGTTTGCCAGGGGCAAGCTTTACTCCGCGCCGTTCTTCGGCGATATATGCCTGCAGAGCGATCATGCGCTGATCATCAAGGGCCAGGTCTTTTCCTTCCAGGGGATTTCTGATGCAGAAGTTAATCATCTCCCCAAGTGTAGCCACCTTGCCCAGCTGCTTCTGGAATTTTGGGTATGTCTCCGGATGTGTGTTTGCGCCATTGGGATGACACTGGGCGCAGACCACGCCATTTGTTCCCAGGCCGGGATCGGTAAAGACCTGGCGTCCTTTTTTGACCACTTCCTGAAATTCGCTTTGCCAAAGTTCCAGGTCCGCCTTGGTAAACTCGTCCGCCTGGGCGGGAGAGAAAATCATCAAGCCTGCCAGAATAATTCCCAATGCTCCGGTTTGGATGGGTTTAATTCGCATAAGGTGCCTCCTTTGAATTAATAGTGATCCTGCGGCGGGATGCGGTTATTCTGATACCTCGTATCCTCCGGCCGGTTTGTTTCGGGGTTGAAGGCCACGGTTCTCGTGCTGTTGTCGGTCAGGCTGAAAGTCATTGCCGCATTGCCGGAATGGATATCGATATACTGCCATCCTGTGGCATCCCTTTCAAAGAATGGATCAGCCCGGTTCATCTGTACGGTCAGTTTAGGCAGATGGCTTGCATCTTTTGCGTTACTTTCAGGATAGGGCCAGGGCCAGGCTGTTGCCATGGCGGAATGAAAGCTGATATTGCCTATCTGGTTGTACTGGATTTGATGGACATGGCCGTAGAACACGTTTACCTTTTTGAAAGGTTTGAGCAGGGCCTGTATCTGTTCGGCATCTTCGGTCCAGAAATTCCAGCCCCGGTAGATCTTTTGTAATGGTGAATGTGAAAAAACAATAACAGGCGTATTGAGATCAACTCCGGCCAGATCTTTTTTCAACCAGGCACGCTGTTTTTCGCCAACCATAAACGGCGACCCCCTGTGGTCATCCAGACCGGCCATAACATTCATTCTTTCAACGCCATCGGCCCAACGATTGTAGGTCCAGTCATCATAGGTCAGAATGCTGTTTAAAACGACAAAATGCACGCCTTTATGGTCAAAGCTGTAATAATCAGGGCCAAGACGTTTTTTCCAATGCTCGCCCAGATCAAGGTAGTAGTCATGTTCGCCCATGACATAATGAACTTTTTGGCGAAGGCCCGATAAAATTTCCAGACCGTGATCAATCTCGGACTTTTTCCCTAACTGGGCAATATCGCCTCCGTAAAAAACAAAGTCGGGTTTTGGGTCCATCAGGTTTGTTTCGGCAACAGAACGGATCAGGCCGCGGTCCCAGTTGCGGACAAAGATATTGCCCTTGATTTGCTGGATATGGGAGTCTGAAATATAAGCAAAAGTAAAATTTTTGCTGTTGTCGGCAAAGGCCATTTCCACCATGCTGACAGGAAGCGTTCCGGCGGCAAGTAACACACCGGCGCCTTTGAGGAGTTCACGACGGTTCAGTTTGCTCATTTTAACCTCCTTATTCTTGGTATTCAGGACTGGTAAGAGCCTGCATGAAAGCCAGAAGATCATCTTTCTGCTGGTCGCTCAGGTTTAAGGGACGTATGCCGCCGCTTTGAAAAGGATTAATCGGATCATCTTCGTTTATCCTGCCGCCATTACTGTAAAATTCAATCACTTCATCCAGTGAGTCCTGGCTGCCGTCATGCATATAGGGCGAGGTTACAGCAACATTGCGCAACGTTGGCGTCCTGAATGACCCCATGTCCTGATAATTATCCGTTACGGCAAATCTGCCGAGCTCAGAGATGTTTTTGTTTCCCAGGACAGCGATATCGACATTTAGCCCTTTTTTCTTGGCCCGGCTGAATTCGTCAGCCATAGCCTTTACGTCCTTGTCAATAAGATCAAAGCTGACCCCAAGATTGTGAAAGCGATTGTCGGTAAAAAGGGCATGGGTTTGAGAGATAGTGTGGCAGGATACGCATCTTCCCTGGCCGACAAAAACTTCAAGTCCGCGGATGGCGCTTTCATCCATGGCTGATTTATCCCCGCCGTAAAGATACCGGTCAAAGGGAGAGTCACCGGAGATGATCGTCCGTTCGAAGCTGGCAATGGCCTTCTTGACCTCTTCTATGCTGATCTCTTCGCCGCTTTTGCCAAAAACAGTCTTAAATTGCTGCTGGTACTCCGGATCGGTTCGAACGATATCCAATATAGGCTGATAATTCTCAAGGCCCATTTCGACCGGATTGATAAACGGCTGGCCTGATTGTCCTTCCAGATCCGGCTCACGTCCATCCCAGAATTGAGAATGCAAATAGGCTGAATTAATAACAGTAGGGGCGTTGCGGGTTCCGGTCAGGTTGTTGATGCCGACTGACACGGACAAAGGAGTATCGGTAAAGGCTTTTTCCCTCTCATGACACGTCGCACAGCTCACTTCTCCTGTGGTACTGAAACGCTCGTCATGAAACAGTTTGTCTCCCAGTTTAATCTTTTCAGGGGTTTGGGGGTTGTCCGCCGGAATAGGGACCGGAGGAAGCCCTAAAGGTTCAGCCTGCGCAATGCCAAAGGTGGCCAGGGTTGTTACGGCCAGCAGGGAAACGCCAAAGAGTTTAAGTTTCATGCGTCATACCTCCTTATAATGTGTTTAATTTACTCGAGTTACCAATTAACTCGATACGACAGCGATACCTTTCTCTCAATAACGGGAAAGTCCACTGTATTTTCTTGATCGACATGCTGTATAGGTTGGCGGAACTCCCTCATGATGGGAATTAATTTGTTCTGAAATAAAACGAACAGGTAATTGTACTAACTCATAAAAATTACGATTAATGGGCAATGAAAAGATTTATTTCAGCAGATCATTTTTTCTGTTTTTCAAGGCATTCTCTGCAGATACCAAGGAGAATGACATTTTTGTTGCAATTTTTTAGTCTCTTTTATGTATGAGGCATGAAACGACTCTTGTTGTCGTATTGTTCCTATCTACAAAAAATGCTTATTTGATGATGGGCTGTCAAGTTTTTTGCCGATTTTTTCTGAACTCCACGTTTTTCGGTAGCGATTACATATGAGGCTGAAGATGAGTGGTAATTACATTTTTTGAAAGTCACGAGCCCAGGGTCTGATATTACTTAAAGATAGAGAAATATCAGCAAACCCATAATGACCAGGAGCGGGCCGTTGGTAATATAAACAAAATAAATAACGGAATAACGTTTGCCAAGTATGGTCTTTAATTTTGGTTTGTTGACAAGTTGCGGAATCCAGAAGGATACAGAGACGACCAGACCAATGAAGATGAGTAAGAGTCCTAAATATTTTAATATCATGGTTTTGTTACCTTATTTTTGAGGATGATGGTTTTCATACGAAAAATAAAATTCAAGAACTGACGTGAAGTGAAATCAGTGAAGAATGTATGCTCCCTCATTCCCTCATTCCCTCTGTCCCTCTGCCCCTCAGCCCTCTCCCCCCTTTACATTCTCAGCGGCGGAGCTGCATCTGTTTGATCGTTTTCAATTTTGTCTTTGCCGTTTTCAGTATGATTCTCGTCTTCAACCCAGGGTTTGATCAGCAGATCATAGGGCAGCAGCAGGGCGTCTCCGATCATTTCTAAGGCGGATTTTCCAACGGCCATGGCACCCAGGACATTGATGTCCGGATCCTTGATATTGCCGGTTATTCCCACAGGAATAGTGATAATTGTTCTTTTGCGTCCTCCCAGAATCCGTCCCACCAATGGCACAAAATTCCTCACGGAATCAATCGTTTTTAAAGGTACGACGTAAAATATCATATCTGCTTCCAGGGAAGAAAGATCCACTTGACCCTCTGCCAGAAGATTCATGCCGCGGCCATTGATTTTGGCCCGATCAAGAACAAGGTTGTTTTCCTCAATATGCGCTGACAGATCAACTTCTGAGTAGGGGAAACCTCCTTCCCCGTAACTGTTCAGGATATCACTGAAGTTGATGACACGGAAAAGATTGGCCAGGAAAACCATCTGTCTCAGGTTTCCCTGGTCAGAGTGAAGACGGATAAAGCCGTCCTTCCATTGTTTTTCATCGCCGCTGATATCGGCCTCAAACTCAAATTGCCCCTCGATCAGATTGTTTGTGCAGTTCAAACAGGGAAGAACTTCTTGAAAAAAGGGCGGGTCATCTGCCGGGGAAACAAGAGATATTCGCCGTTGACCTCGGCCCTGGTTCCACTCCAGCAGGCCTTCCACCTCCAGGCCGCACAGTTTGGCTGATTCAATGTCAAGACTCATCTTGCCTGTATCATGCAGGGTCAGGGTGGCATCAAGAGGCGTAAAAGAGTAAATCGGATTCGAAACGCCGGCGGTTTCTTTTTCTCCGCTCAGGGAAAAGCGATCAAAATGGAGTTGTACTTTTCCGGTGAGGGACACGGATGTTTTTCCCCCCATCCCTGTAA
>JAGHCC010000020.1 GCA_021160685.1 Desulfobulbaceae bacterium
ACAATATGTTATCTATTTTATTCAAATTAAACAAACAAATCCTTTTTTTTCACATCCTCTTTTTTCCCTGAGATACAGAATAAGTGCATCCCAAGTGTTGCTTATTAAAAATAAGTAAATCCGCTACCACAAGGCAACATACTGAAAAATCGATAAAAATGACGCATCCTATTTGACGCATCACCTTTTTAACATAAAGTTGCATCCCTCGTGGCGGTTTCTCGCCTGAACCTTTCAGGTGATAAGCACGATCCAGAAATTTCATTACCAAACTTTAATGGTCTCGTAAAAACTACATTTTGCTCAATTTCCGTCATTCCAGCCTGCGCGGGAATGACTAAGCAGGGTACTTTTTTCTAAACCATCAACTTTAATGTTCACTTAAAACTCAAAAGTTAACGTAGGTAGAGAGTCCGTGAAACTCCGAAGGGAACTATTTGATTTTTAAAATCAAAACTCTGCGTTAAAAAAAATAGTTTGTTCGAGTTCATCAACTTTTAGTCCACAAAAAAAGCCCGCCTCAATTTGAGACGGGCCTAAACCTACGATCAAAACAGGACTTCTTATTGTGAATCGGTCACCCCATGCAGAGTCACAAGTTTAATGGTAGTCGATAGCCCTACCTGAACAATTACAGCAAAACTTGGCAAAGCAGTTACTGAGGCGTTATTGTGAAAATTTGCGTAACCGTTCACCCTTCCTGGGAAAAAGAATAACGGCCGGAGAAAAAATCATCAACGCACTGGGACACCATCTGCTCGTCTTTAAGAACCATGTCCATCAACTTGGTAGCACCAAGCAGCCGACCCAGCATATCGAGTTTGTGCTGCATGGCACTGCTCTCCATGCTCGAAAGCCGAGCTTCAAGCATATCCCCTTTTTTTTCCACTACAAATTCTAGCTGTTCAAGAATGCGGGTAATAAAATCTATTCGTAATGAACGATGGTCAAAGTCACCGCCCCCACCGGCGAAACGAAGCATGCAGTGATTCTCCGCAAAATTCTCGCCGCACAGGACATCGACAATGGTGAAGTGATAGCCGAAACGGATATTAAAATGAAGATAATCAAAACCGATCACAGCGTAACTTGAAAAGGCGAAGCTGTCTCGAGCCGGTGGAATGCCGCCGGCCAGTTCAACCTTATCATAGGCATCCCAGTCAAATGGTTTCTGCTTCCACTGCACATCCGGGTGGCCAAGACCTTGCCACAGGGCTTGAAAGGGCACGGATGTGATTCTGGCAAGCGGCACGGAATCGCTCTCCTGTGTTCCTGCAGCAATTCCGCCGCCCACATCAAATAAAAAGACGTCAAGGGGCACATCAGCGACCAATTTCAAAGATCCTCGGCCAGTGCCCGGCCTGGCTGCAGAAAACATTGCCTGCACCGCCTTTTCGTGACAAAATCGGACGATATCGTGCATGGAACGGCAGCCTTCCGGCGTAAAATTTTCCCCTGCCGGATCAACAAGATCAAGGGGCGTAATAAAATTTAAGACCTCCTGGAGGGTACGATAGTACTGATTTTTTTCTAAATGATCCGCTTCCTTGCGGATCAATGATTCGATTTTCCCCTGGTAAACAACACCATGATCCCCATCAACCGTAACCTGGCTGCCATGTGCAAAGGCTTGCGCTGCTTTGCCTGTTCCTGCCAGGAAGGGCACACCAAATTCGCGGGCCACAGTGGCAAAATGGCTTGCCCGGCTGCCGCGCTCGGCAATGACTGCAGCAAGCCGATTGATAACCTGTACATAGCTTGGCGGTGTATCACGGGTTACAAGCACTGCTCCGAGGGGAATATCTTCCAGCTTATGGTTGTCATCGAGCCTGAAAACCGCTCCGGCAGCAACGCCGCCTGCTGCCCTTTCACAACCATCAAGTAAAACAACAAGATTTTCCTCTCCCACAGTCGCTTTCCGGGGAGCTTCCATTACTGCGGAAATATGCAAAGGCCTGGATTGCAAAAAATAGAGCGTATCATCACTATCGATTGCCCACTCAATATCCTGGGTCGATTGAAAATACTTTTCAATCTTCATTCCCCAGCGGCCAAGAGCCTCCACCTGTTTTTCCGTTACAACTGAGTACTGCTCCTTCCTGCTCAGAATCCTTGGCTCCTCCTCCCTGGTCATTAGATACTGATCAGGTATTGCCGCACCGCTGACCAGGGCTTCACCAAACCCGCGAATAACATGAAGATGAAGCTTATCACTCTCCCCGGCTTCCTGCAACGGAGCACGGGTATAGAGAACCCCACTACTTTTTGCCGGAACCATTTCCACCATCAGCACGGACATGGCGGCTTCTTCATCACTCAAACCGTTTCTGATACGATAACAAAGAGCTGTGGGAGAATATTTTGAGGCCAGCACCTCCAGATAAGCCTCAATGAGTTCTTCTCTGCTTACACCAAGGATACTTTCATACTGACCGGCAAAGGAGCACTCACCATCCTCACTGATTGCACTACTGCGAACAGCAATGGACAGCGGCCTGCTTACCGCCTGTTCCAGATCATCATAGGCGGCATACATGGCCAGCTCGATATCCGGCACCATCTCAGCTGTACGGATACGCTCTTGTAACTGTCCGGAAATCCAGTCCAAAGAGTGGGATGAGTCAATATTAAGTTCAGAGAGCAGATCGTTAATCTCGCCGCGCAGATTATTATATTCAATAAAATAGTGGTATCTATTGGCCGTCACGGCAAAACCATGGGGCACAGGGGCGTTCAGCTCGTTTTTCAAAATGGCGAGATTTCTTGCTTTGTTGCCGATATTTTTGTTGGCTGGATTTATTTCGTCCAGGGAAAGCACAAAGGGAGGTGAGAAATTGATCGTAGGCGGCGCCAGCAAAAACCGTATATAGAAATCAAATTTTTTATGGTAATCCTTAAGCGATACATAGGATACCGGAGCCATTATTTCAAGACCAGCGACCATACCGGCGACCTGGTCGGAAAAAAGGGCAAAGCGCTTACGAATGCGGGCAAGATCCTCCTGGTGGTCACCATGGAAAAGATCCTGAAACTCCGCCATCTGCTCATGACAATGTACATCGTAGCGCAGGAGTTGTTTGAAGGCTTCGTACTTTTCACGCATAATCGTTCCCGGAGCAAATATCCGGTACGACCAGTGCTTGAAAAGTGTGTTGAGTGAGATCATGTGGTCACGTTTTATTTTTATGAAATCCAGATGATGCGTTCAGCCAACCAGCCGATTTCAGGCGAGATCAGCTGTCACAGATTTCAGTGATTTTGGACTACTGACTTTTTTGGTGGCCAGTTTTGAGATTATGAACCATACCAGATAGGATAGCAACAGGGTGATAATATAGTAGAACACCGCACCGACCAGAATTGGTTCACCGCCGGTTGATGGAATACTGATCATATATGCCTTGCCGAATAAACGGCTGAGTTCTTCGGCACGATAAAATTTATTAATATAGGTGCACACAAGAAAGATCGGCAGGACATTGCGCATGAGTCCCAGCAGGAATCCTTCTAAAAAATAATCGTAGTAAATCCGGTTCAATTTCGCCTGATCGATATTTCTGGCCAGCCGTTTTGCCTTATCATAATCCTCACCTTTCATGGCTTCCTGACGAACGTTGAACCAGTGTTGAAAGTCTTTTTCCAACCGGGTGTAGCGTTTGGTAATAATGATCCTGTTCAGCAGTTTAGTGACCGCAACAGTCATAATAGCCAGCAGGGTCATAACAACAAGAGGGCCAAAAACATGAAACGGCGTAAGGAAACTATCAAATAACGACGCCCCATATTGAGCCATGATCAATATATTGCCCCATAAGGCGTCCATGAACTCATCCATATCCATTCTTCTCCATGCTTCCCGGCAAGTAAGCGTTCACCAGCACCTCATCTTCGCCCGTTTGGACCTTGTCGCATAGAGGGGCTATAACGTCAAGGCCCAGGTAAGCGCAGACTCCGAACGAACAAATCTAAGGCACTGGTGAACGCTTACAAGACAGAGGTTATCGTAAACCTGTCGCTCCCGATGAACGGTTACCCCGGCAGAAAGCTTCGTTGCCTTCTGCCGGGACGGGGTTGAATTATTTACTAGATCCAGTACTCAATCTTCAAGAAACGGAAGAAGAGGAAGAACAGGGTACAGGCCAGAATAATTTTGAGAGCCTGCTCACTGAACATCTTCTGAGCACGGCTACCGAGCATACCACCGGCAAACCCGCCGATAATAATGGCGATGGCCAGCGTCATATCCGGCATATAGCCATTTATCACATAGCCGATGAACGAACCGATACTGGAAAAACAGGTACCGATCAACGAAATTGGCACGGCCACATACATGGGCAGAGCGGCAATGGTTGTCATCATCGGTACCAGCAGGAAACCACCGCCAATACCAAAGGCCCTTGATGCGACACCTACGATGATACCGAGAAAAGCAAAGAGGAGGGGATTAATCCTGAATTCCTCACCCCAGAACTTAAAACGGTAATCCGTAAGACCTGATTTTACCGGTTCAATGGAACCCATTTCAACAGCGCCGCCGGTCTCTTTCGCCTTCTTGACCGCAGCGTTGAACTTCTGGGTCATGGCCTTGATGTTTTTTCTCTTGTTCATGGCCGCAGGGGTCATTTCCATGAGAGTTTTAATACCCATCAAAACAACCAGAATACCCAACCACTCCTTGTATGCCTTCATGGAGAGATATTGGGTGACATAGCCACCGAGCCAAACGGAGCCAAGAAAAATACCGGCGCCAAAAGAGAGACCGACCGGCCAGGCAACACGTTTCTCAACCACGGCAAAACGGTAGAAAGAACCAAGGGGAGAAAAAAGCGTCAAGGCGATATTTGATGGACGAAGAACGTTGGCAGCGTTGATACCAACCGGACCTGCGGTCTGAACAACCAGGGCCTGGAAAGCACCCATGAGCATACCACCGGCAGCTCCGATCATGGAAAAATAAGTACCAACGGCAATGGCGCCAAGGGTAATCCAGAGAGGATTCATATAACGATATCCCAGATCCATCCAGTAACCATTCTTCTCAACAACATAGGAACCGCCTTTATCGCCGTTGACATAGACATCAAAGGCCGTGTTCGGCGCTGTATGACGATATGTTACGAAAGTAGCGGTGAATTTACCAGTCTCCTTGTCAAGCTTGATGGATGTTCCCTTGTCCCAGTAATTGCCGGTAGAGGCATCACCGATGACACTTCGGGAAAAGATGACAACTTTGCCCTTCTTGTTGCCCTCTTTAACGATGGTATTAATACCGTATTTGTTCTCGTGGGCCCACTTGAACATATTCCACTGCTCAGCTGTCTTGATGGGACCCATCATATCCTTGGCGCCCACATCAGCAAAATCTTTCTTCAGCTTAAACATGGTGGTGTTATAGAGTCCGCCACCTTTTTTAAACGCGAAAGAAGGACCACCAAATTTTTTATCTACATCTTTACCAAAGGCATCCCTGTCGCTGGTCAACATATAATAAAGGGGCGGGATAGCTGTATCTACACCAAAACCAGCCTTTTTTCCTTTTTTCGGCAGTTTCTTTTTCTCAAATTTACCATTAGTATCCGATGATTTAAACATGTCTTGCTGGGCTACGGCAATATAGAGATCCTGGCCCGGCTCAATAGAGCCATCAAAGGTTACAACATCTCCCGCCTTATATTTTGCGGCCGAGATACTGACCTCGGCAAAACATGGAACGGTAAATAAAAAAATCGCAGCAAACATCAAAATAACTGATGGCCATAAAATCTTCTTCATTTTTTCCTCCACAAATTTAGAATGGTTTTTGACTACACAGATGTAACTGAGATGAACTTTTCTGCCGTTGCACCTCCTCTTTAAATTAATTAAGATTAAGGCGTACTCTTCATATTTTTGCTCTTTGTGGCAAGCCAGGCACCAAAAAACGAAAAAAACAAGGCCGCCAAACTCCCTATGCAAAAATGAAGAGCTATCGTCGTTGCTTCCCATGGAAAGAAAACGATTATGGCAAAACATCCTGTTGCGGCCAGCAGACCACTGATGGCAATAAGGCTGACCTTAAGCCGGGGAAAATCACACCCCCCTTTGTCAACTATACCGTAGCCGCCGGCAGCAGCATTGAACGAGATGAAAACAGGCAGGATCAGGAGCAAGGTGGACCCGGAAAATACCATGGAAAAAAAGGCTACCAGGATAACAACACCGATCATTCCCGATAACGCGGCATAAACAAAAATCCCCAGCGGGGATGCCGCAGCTCTTTTTATGTTTTCCACTGCAACCCGTGCCCCATCTACACATGTATCCAGCATATTCATCCTCTCAAAACAACTTTCCAGTGGCCTGATTGCCGCCCAGACCTTCTTTTCTACTTTGAATCTGTCACCTCATGCATGGTTACAAGTTTAAGAGCATGGGTGGTACACTTGGTAACACAGGCAGGACGTAAACCGATATCAAGGCGATCCATACAATAATCGCATTTGACCGCCTTGCCGGTTTCAGGATTCATCTGCGGAATATTCCACGGACAGGCACCGGAACATGCCATGCAGCCGATACACTTCTCCTGATCAATATAGACGATGCCGTCTTCACGTTTGATCATGGCATTGGTCGGACAGATCGGCA
>JAGHCC010000470.1 GCA_021160685.1 Desulfobulbaceae bacterium
GTACTTGATCTCTGCGCCGGAACCTTGCCTCTTTCCCTGGAGTTGACCCGTCAGGCACCGGCTCGGCACGTGGTCTCCATTGATTTTTGCGAGGATATGCTTCGGGCCGGAGTGCGGGTTCTGCCTGATGACAAGAGGCGGCTGCGGATTATGCCGGTCTGTGGCGACGGGGAAGAAATTCCGGCCCGATCCGGCAGTTTTTGGGGAATCACGGTGGCGTTTGGCGTCAGAAATCTGGCCCGAACCCAGAATGGTTTGAATGAAATGCATCGGGTCCTAAAGCCTGGCGGCAAACTGTTGATTTTGGAGTTTTCCCGGCCGAAGAATTGTATTATCAAACCGCTCTACAGTTTTTATCTGAACAAGGTGCTTCCCCGGATAGCCGGCCTGATTTCCGGTGACAAGGAGGCCTATGAGTATCTGGCCAGTTCTATTGCCGGGTTTTATGAGCCTGCGGAACTTATGACTATGATGAAAAAGTCCGGTTTTGCTGAAGTGTATTGCCGGCCGCTCACTTTTGGAATTGTCTCCGTCTACGTGGGGGTCAAGTGATGAAACGGATTGTTTTGGCCATTACCGGTGCCAGCGGCTCTCTTTACGTTGTTGAATTTTTAAAATTGATGGAGCAGGTGGATGTGGAGGTAGATGGAATTATCTCCGAGGCCGGTGTCAAGGTGATGGGCCTGGAACTCGGTCTTGCAGCCGTGGATTTGCCGGGCGTCAATCGTTGGTTTCAGATTAAGGATTTTACCGCGCCCATGGCTAGTGGTTCAAGTCTCTATGACGGCATGGTTGTGCTGCCCTGTTCCATGGGAACCCTGGCAGCCATCGCCAATGGCATGTCCGTCAACTTGATCCATCGGGCCGCTGATGTGACATTGAAGGAAAGACGGCCCATGGTGCTGGCGGTGCGGGAAACCCCCCTGAACCGGACACATCTCCGGAATATGCTGAAGGTCCATGACAGCGGTGCTTCGATTTGTCCTGCCATGCCGTCGTTTTATCATCATCCGGCAAGTATTACCGAGATGGCCCGGGATTTTGCCGGCCGGATCGCGGATCAGCTTGGCATTAAAGTCCCGGGTTTGAAACGTTGGGGGAGTCAGAAGCCGGAAGACAGAATTCAGGAGTCAGGAGTCAGAAGTCAGCAGGCAGGAGAGAAATGCTCAAAAAAATAGCCATTCTTCTGGAAATGATCAAATTCAAGCACACGGTTTTTGCCTTGCCGTTTGCCTTGATGGGCGCCTTCTTGGCCCAGGGCGGGGTGCCCGGTCCAATGATTTTTGTCTGGGTGGTTCTGGCCATGGCAGGCGCCAGGACTTGCGCCATGGGTTTTAACCGGATTGTGGACTGGAAGTTTGACCTGGCCAATCCCCGTACCGCTAACCGGGCCATTCCCGCTGGGGAAGTCAAGCTCTGGGAGGCCTGGGCCATGGTGATTCCGGCCGGGCTCCTCTTTTTTTTCGCCTGTTATAATCTCAACGAACTGACTCTGCTGCTCTCGCCTTTTGCCCTGGGCCTGACCCTGTTATATTCGCTGACCAAGCGTTTTACCTGGCTCTGTCATGTGGTGCTGGGCGTGGCTCTGGCCTTTTCTCCTTTGGGCGGCTATGTGGCGGTGAAGGGCAGCTTGGTCGGCTTTCCGTGGATGCTCTCTCTTGGTGTGCTTTTTTGGGTAGCTGGCTTTGATGCCATTTACGCCTGTCTTGACGCCGACTTTGACCGGGATGCCGGTCTTAAATCGCTACCGGCCCGTTTCGGCCGGAAACGCGCCTTTCGACTGGCGGTTTTTTTCCATGTTTTGGCCTTTGGCCTTTTCACGGCCACGGGCCTCTTCTGTGGGCTGAATTTTTTTTATTATATCGGCATCATCATCAGCGGCGTGGCCCTGTTTTACCAGCATATTGTCGTGAACCCGAAAGACCTCTCCCGAATCCAGCTCTCCTTCTTTGCCATGAACGGCTTGATCAGCCTGACCATCTTTGTGTCCACCTGCCTGGCTTTGTTGATTGATCTGTAGTTTTTTTGTAAATATTCGGCTAGCACCCCAGCTGTGCACGATCAGACTGACTCACATAAGACTACTATGCTTCGCCAGCCTGCTCGGAGTCTACGCTTACCTGTATACATCTGAGGCTGACACCGCTTCGCTGTTATCCAAATATTTACAACATGGTTGTTTTAGCTGTTTTTCGACACCAAGCCGAATATTTACGTTTTATTCTCTGCGTCTCTGCGCCTCGGTGAGAGATTAACTTTCATTTTTCGATGTCTCATTTCATTTGCTTATCGGTTGTCCCGGTTCGCCGGGATGCCCGTTACTTTGCAGCCAGCATCTGTTTCAGATATTCATCTCCATGGTTAATCCTCAGTTCAAGCCACATGGGCAGATGGTCCGACATCTGGTGGGTGCGCCAGTAGGTTTTGTAATATCTGCTTTTGCTTTTTTCATCCCTGATTTTGCCTTTTGAGGTTTTGATATATTTGTCACCCATGTTGACAACATAGTCCGCCTCATCTTTTTTGCGGAAAACATGGGCGAAAAAATCAAAGATTCCTGCCTTGCCGGTACAGACAAGGCGGCCTTTACGCGCCCGGAAGGCGATTTGGTCGTAATGCCTGTTTTGTTGAATATTTGAGCCCGGCAATTCCTGCAGCTCTTTCGGCACGCTGAAGCCGGATTTGGTGATCGCCTTGTAGGTTTCGTCGTCTTTTTTAAAGATGTTAAAATCACCCAGCAGGATGAGATTTTTACTCCAGGCTGTGTTGTCCTGGGTGCGTTTTTTCAGTTGACCGGCAATCTGCTCGATTTCTTCAATACGCAGGGGGTCTTTGGCGCTGTCCGTACCGTAGAGTACATGGACTGTCGCCAGGATGAATTTTGTCCATCCTGCCTTAAAACCGCACATGAACGGCGTTCGTGCAAGCTGGCTGATGGGCCTGTATTTTCTCTTGCCGTTTTCCGTGTATTCCAGGGGCGGCAAGACAAGTTCGCCGGCAAGCCCGGAAAATTTTATTTTGCGCCCATCATAGAGAAAGCCCATGCGCTCTTTGTTGCCTTTGCTTCCTTCAGTGACATCTGAAACAATATATTTCCAGTTGTCGCCGAGGATTTCCTGGAGTTTTTTTAAGGCGGTGAGGTCTTTGCGGATCTCCTGGAGGGCCACCAGGTCGAAACGGGAAATGACTTCAGCAATATGATAAAAGGATTCATCCATCCTTCTGCCAAATGACAGGGAATCAAATTCCCGCAGGTTCCAGGTGGCGAGAATAATGGAATGATCGAGATTTTTCGGGGGAATGGAAACGTCCAGAGCCTGCCGCAGTCGAAGCAGGTTTTGTATGGTTCGTTTTCCCTCTGGACTTGCGTTGTCAATATCGTGGTAGAATGGCACTTCTTTCCCTCATTATCTGGTTTTTGATTTGTTGGGTAACGGCCCGACCTGTGTTTTGCTATAGATCACTCCAGCCACGCATCCGGCACGTCAAACCAGTTCGCCTCGTGATACTCCGGAATCGGAAGTGCCTCCTTGAGAGGAGCCTGTCGGACCGGCGGATTACCTCCAACCTTTACCCACACCTTCCAGCCGCTGCCATGGGCGTATTCCCGGTAATCATGGTAGTTCGAGTAAAATGGCTGCCAGTCTTCGTCGCTGCCGCCGATGCGTACATAGAGGTCGCCGTGTCTTCCCTTAACAAGGGCGGCATATATCCCCTTTTGCCGAGCATTATGCTGGGTGTGCAGCACGCTTCCGGCATGGACACCAGCAACCTTTCTGGCATTAATCAATGCGGTTATTTTGTTTTTCAGCTCGTCGCCCCAGTCAAAATAATGTTTCCAGAAGACTGTGGGTACGCCGGGGTGGGTGAGAATATAGGCGTATCCCTGTTCCACCTGCCAGTCATTGAGAAAATCTTCTGATTCATGATTTTTCTGGGGTGATCCGTCCTCATTGGTACGATAGCCGGTATCATGGTTTTTGATAAAGGTAACCGACCTGTTTTTCCAGGGATGTCCGTCACTGTTGTCGCCCACCATGCCGATACCGTTACCATAGCCGTACAGCGCTCCGTAATTACCCTTATTGTCTTTCAGTATGAAGAAGGTCGTAAAATCAAAGACATTGCTTGATGTCGTCAGGTCGTCCGGTGTCGTAGCTGTATGCCATATCCAGCCGCGCTGCTCCGGATGGGCCGCCCAGTCATATTCCCCCACTGAAAATGTGGGATGGGTAGCCCTGTTGTAGAGGGCGATCCATCTGGCGTGATAGCCATGCACCATGTCGTAGCGCCAGCCCCGGTAACCAAGAGATTTTAATTGCAGCAGGTATCTGATGATGTCTCGGCGCACGGTCTTATTTGTGTGATCAAGGTCGCGGAATGAGCCGTATCCATAGGTTGTGCCCCCATGTCCGGCGTAATCGGCAGGGCTTTCCTCTGCCGCGCCCCGCTGGGATTCCGGGGTGTTGTAAACCTCGGAATCCGGATTCAGAAAGGCTTCGTCACCTGCGGTAATGGCCCAGGTGTCCCAGTCCGGATTTTTGAAATCCGCCCATCCCCGCACACCGTCACGGTGATTGATCACAATATCTGCCACCGGCTCAACTCCGTTCCGCAGTAAGTTCTCCAACATTGCCCTATGCTGCTGCAGGTTGCCGTATGTGTTGTTCAGGTTGAAATACTCTCGCGGGTTGTATCCTGCGCTGATTTCCCCGGCAAAAGAGGGGGGCGGCAGCCAGATCAAATCAAAACGGCCGGCGCGAATGGCAGGGGACTGGTCTTTAACAATTTCATACCATTTCTTTTGGCCAACACCCGGGAACCGTTCGGGATTTCCATGCCGGTACGATTCCCAGTAAAAGCCCTGGAGCATGACCCGGTCGTCTTCAAATCCTGATTGGGCGTAGGCCAGTCCCGAGAAAAGAAAAAATAAAATCAGGAGAAAATATGAAATTGGCCGGAATTTTGTTTTTTTCATGATACTGACCATTTTGTGATTACCACTCCTCTTCAGCCAAAGTTATTATCTTTGTTCAGCGTGAATTACCCCAACTTTACCTCCGGCATAATGATCCTTTCGGAAAATCCCATTATGCAGCCAAATGCGAATCCCTTCGCACCGACAGGACAGCACTTGATGGCCTTGAGATAATTTTCACTGAAGACCTCCACGGGTGCAAAGTCAGCCATAATAAGAATATATAGTATGGTGGCTCCGAGCGCGCCAACAATCGGTTTGGTGAGAACATACCATGCGTAGTAAGCGTCATCTCCCGGTGTTAAGTCTTTTGATCCTTGACCGAGGCGCATGACGGTACTAAGAAATCCACCGACAAGCCCGGCAAAAAAAATAAAAAATAGTGTATTTTTAACCATATGTATTTTGGTTAGATTAAAACAGTACACTACAAAAGCA
>JAGHCC010000098.1 GCA_021160685.1 Desulfobulbaceae bacterium
GTAAAGAGTTTGCAGTCAATAACAATTTTTTTTTAACGAGGTCTGCAGTATGCAGCCTGGGCCTTTAATGCTTCCCAACGTCCGGCAAAGGCATTAAAAAGTTTATGGTTAGTGGAGATTGCTCCAACCTCATGGTTCAGCCAGTATGAACGTGTTGTCCAGTTAAAGCTGCCGAATATAACCCATTGGCGGTCATCTTTTTCCGCAAGAATAAACTTGTTGTGCATTGGCAGTTCGTCGGGGTAGCTGACTCTTTGCAATGAAATGCCAGCATTTTTTATCATTTTTTCAATCTCTGCCGGCACCCGCCTATCTGTTGGCTCTGCCAACACTTCCACCTGAGCCCCCTGACGGGCGATTTTTATCAATATCCTTGCTATGGATCTGCCTTTGAGGTGAGAGGCGGCTATTCGGATACGGGCTCCGGGAGCAATTCGACTCAAAAATTTTCTTACCGGATGCGGACTTAATCGCGGCCAGAAGTGGATCTCGGTATCTTTTCCTTTAAACGTTTTATTGGCCAAGAAGGAAAACCGGTGAAACAGAGAACTCTGTGTTCGCTTGATCCACCTGGCATGGTCGACTAAACATTTTACCAGGGGTGGGTCGTAAAGGCCGACCAGTACATTATGCCCTCGGTCCTGATCGCCAATCTCATTGATAATCGTCTGGTCTTCCTCCGGGCTGTCTCCTGACGGGTTAAAAGACCCGATGAATGCGACTGGTTCCGGATGGGAAAAACAGTAAATCTTTTCATGCAGATGGGGCTTTCTTGTTCGTCCTGAAAGGCTTGGGATATCCGGCAATGTCAGAATACGTAATCCTTTGCCCAGTCCTTCCGGTCCGGCCAGCATGGCGACCACAGCATCATTGGCATACGATGTACGTGGACTGCCTTCCAGTGTCACGGAAACCTTGACACCCCTGCGGTTCGCTTTAAGCAATAACTCCGCCAGTCGCCGGTCCCTGAAATAATAGGTGACCCAGTCAATCGTTCCTCCGGCCGGCATCGATGCAACACGTTCTGCCAGGAGATTCCGTAATTTCCCAGGCTCCATATCAGGGCCACCGAAGTGAATTTCGTTTAAAAAAGATTTTGCCATTAAAATAAAGAGTTGAAGAAAAAGGGCATTCTCGGACAGGCTCCTAGCTTAGGTAAGGGGTTATTGAACCCCTCCACGCCGATATAAACGCCAGGATAAAACACACATGGCTAGAAGAGGGTGTCTTCTCAGAAAGGGGCTTGCTTCCATGGTCACACCTGAATGCCGTTTAATCTTCCAGAGAATATAATCCACCCCGCCCTCAAACGTAAGCGCCCCTTTAACAAGCCGCAGAACAGAAAGAGCTTTACCCTGTATAATTCGAATTGCCCAGGTCATGCGGGATAACAAACGCTTCTGCGCCGGAATTTCTGCGTGACAAATGATAGCCTTTTCCTTGATGTCGACATTGAACTTGCAGGGTGAACTTCTCAAGGCCATACAGGTAATGTCGTTAAAGTAGTCTGGCGTTGCATCGTATAACCGGACCTGTTGATCCGGACACTCCGGGCGAAATTCAGCCTTATAGCTCAATTCAAGTCCTTTTTGCCATAACTCACGGATAGTGAATCTCGGCTGCAAACGCGGCAACACCCTGGTTACAAAGGTAATAACGGCCTGGGCAAAGGCAATATTTACCTGATTTTTAATTTTTTCGTCACGTACGTAAACCATTACGGTGGGCTGACAAAATCGAGCCCATAGATAGGAATGAAACCAGTTCCTGGATGTGCCTTTTTGTAAGTCGCTCAGCGATAATATGGCATATTTGGCTCTAACAGTTTTCCCATTACAGGGGACTTCCAGATAAAATACATTTGGCGGCAGCAACTTGTTTAAGGCAGCCATCATGGCGTTTTTATTGACAGAATCATACGTGTCAACCAGCACGTATAAATCAAAAAGTCCATCGAGGTCTTCCCCTTTATGCAAACAGGATCCATAAAAGAGTATGGCCCGCACAGCGTCACCGTAGCGGCCCAGGATCTCTTCAACCAGGAGGCTGACTGCCGGTGACGGATCTCTGGAAGAATTTTGCTCTACAGCATTAAGAAGTTCTGTCGGGATATTCATTCAGACCTCGTTAAATCATCATAAAATTAATGCTGTTTTCTGGACATTCTGCTGCAAATTTGCACGGAGTCTCGTTCAAGGTTCAAGGTTCAAAGTTTAGAGGGTACCCGTTATCTCAAGGATTCCAGCAACCGTGAACCCTGAACTTTGAACCTTTTAACCCAGACCAACTGTCCAATTTTGACCAAATCCCCTACCATTAAAGGGTTTGCAGTCAATAACAAAAAGTTTTTTACGAGGTCTGTCATTATTATAAGCGCAAAAAAGTTGCTATACCGCCGCATTGCAGCACGATTGGTTCCTGGATGGATTGGGGTATGTAAATTTCACCGTCCAAGGCAACGGGGCTGTCAAGAAAAAGCTTAACCTCATCCACATTGTGGGAATAATAGCCATTTTCCAGTGTTCCTTTGCTAGTCCGACGGCCTCTTGATAAAAAAGGCAGTACTCGTAGCAGGTATTTGGCTGGTGACCGGATTGCTGTAAATCGCAGCGATCCATTTTCATTCCCCCAAAAGGGGCGCATGCCGAAAAACAACCGTTCCAGTGTACTGACAAATAATAACAGAAAATTTTCTTTTTGCAGCGGTTGCCTGTTCAACCCAAACTCTATTCTGGTGGCTGGAGCAGATTGGCGGTGTGTGCAGATGGTTGCCCATAAATATCTGGCCAGGGTAAAACATATCCCCGGAAAGCCCCGTAGCCCTTTGTTGTGCAGATTTTTGTGGTAATATTGAATGCCCTGGCTGATAGAAGCAGCTCCGAAAAACATGCCGCATTTCACTTCATGCCCAGGAACCTGCAGACGAATAACCGGCCTTTGTATTTTCGTGACTCCAGCGCTGCCGGTTTGAGCCCATTGGAACAAACGATGCAATGCTTTGTTCTGGTCCCCTAATACGCCGACATCCCCGGCAATCATGTTGGTCGTACCGGCTTCCAAGACAATAAGTTGTGGCTGGGTTGTAAAAGGCTGGTGATGAAACAGGGTCGTCAAAACCGCCTGGACGGTCCCGTCGCCGCCGCTTATGACGACCAGATCAACATTATGACCGGCAAAATCAATCAGTGCGTCGTGGACATCCCGGGGTGTTTTGACATTATGCTGAATTGCCTGGGGATATTCACTGATCGTTTGGGAAATGGTTTCCAGTCCTTTGCGGTTTTTGCCGCTCAGGGGGTTGGTGAGTACTCCGATACGTGGTCCATTGCCGGATTCCGAAATTACTGGTGCCATATCATTGAAGGGATAAAAGTTGGCTGTCCTAAATTAACCGGCAATATGCCGGGTGAACAGACGCACGGCAAGGGATTTGTTATATTCGGGTTTATCTGCATCTGCCAGCCATGACCTGAGCGCTCCCTGGCTGGATCGTACGTAACCGGCCAGCATTAATCGTAAAAGAAGGAAAATCGTAGTTGCAACCGTCCAAAAAACAACGGCCAGCAACCCCAGTTCCGGACGTCCTATGAGATAGCTTATGGTCAAAAAAATCATGTTCGGATTGCGCCTGGCCGTGATCAGCCTGAAATACGAATCAAGTGGCCGCCAGCAGAATATACCGAACCTGCCCAAAAACCACTGGAATGATCCTTCAACTAAACGACCAATCACATAACCGATCATCATTGCATAAAAAAGGGTACTCAATGAAAAACCCAAGCCGGAAAGCTGGGCAGCGGTCAAACTGAGACCCCACAGGATATACCAGATGGGAGGGTGGATTAAGTCGATAAGATGGTCAAAATAGTGACCAAACGTGCTTGATGTAACGGTAACGCGGGCCAGTTTGCCGTCCACAGTGTCTAGAAAGGTCATCAACCATCCTGCCAGCAGGCCCCTGCCGTACTGGCCATTGGCAAAAGAAATCCCGGCGAATATAACCAGCAGAAGGCCAACCAGGGTGACATAGTTAGGCCGGATATTGAAACGTACACAATGTCCTACAACCCAACGGGCCGGGTGCGGCCAGGCCCATTTTGTGACCAGATCGGTGATCCCCTTGTAAGACCAATCAAAAAGCCGTCGCTCGAGGGCTTGTTTTTTTTCTGTTGAAATTGGCAGCACGAAGGGTGGTTCGGACTTGCGTAACTTTTCCTGGAAGGAAATGGATATGGTGGCCAGAGTCTGGCTCTGCACACCGGGCAGAGGGCCGATATTTGTCTTATCTTCCATAACCCCAAGGGCTTGCCGGGCAAGTCCTGCCGAAACATGGGCGGCAACAGTCACCTTTTGTTGGCCGCTGTTGAGATGCAGGGTAATATTCTGCGCTGCTGCCAGATGTTTAACCAACCGGTCGTCGAACAGATAGTCCCCACGCAGGAGAAGAACGGAGTCGCTGTCTGACAGATTATTTAATTCTTTCGCTGTACAGCTTCCAGCAGTTCCTTTTAATACCCTCTCTATCCGTTGTTGTGATGTAAGACCCCAAATTTGCACAGGGCATTCATGTAAAAAACAAATATATAAACCCATACTGTTATTAATCCCGTTAAATCATTCTTTGCAAAAAACAGTTCGTTTCTGTAGGAAAAATCCTGGATTTTGCTGGGCCAGGAAAATCTACCTTGGAGAAGAGTTTAAGCTTTAATCCATCCCTCTAAATTATCTGTGCATGCACAGGGCCATTATAGGCTTTCACCGTGAATTGCTGATCACGAAACATAAACCAAATGTAACTATTCAGGAGCACCCCATCTTATCCCATTTAGGCCTGCTCGAATAGCACAAGTATGCTTCGCAGTCCCAAATGAACCAATATGGGGCACTCCTGAATAGTTACAGAACGGTGGTTGGGGCAATCTGGTGCCCCACCTGAATAGTTACAACCAAATAACCAGTTAGAATCCCGCTTTCCATAGTTGCTTAAGCGATTCTCGGTTAAGATATTCCCCAATATATGCAAGGTATGGATCGATGTGCTCCCGGCACCGAACCGGCTGGAATCGTTCCAGTTGGTTTCGGCGCTTTTGACGTGTTGCACTATGCAGACGTTTAGCTACACGTTTTTTGTCCTGGGTCAAGCTGCTGAGATCAGCCAGCCTGACCTGATCTTGTTTCGTGCGGCACCAGTTTTTTGGTCCCCAGGTCTCCGCACCGCTTCCCAGACCAACGCCAGCCCCCCACAGATAGTGCTGAATTTCGATAATTGCATCCCAATTAAACGAATCCAGGGGTGTATCATTACCAAATACTTCGACCCGGCGTTGAATGTAGGCAGGGCCCTGATACCGTTTAGTCTGACCTTCCCATGCAAAACGAACATCGACTTCGTCGACAATCTCCGTTTCGGGAAAACAAGGAGAAATATCGATAGTCTCTGACTGATAAAGCATCCGAAAAACCCGATCAGCCATAGCGGCCTTCTTAATGAGTTTTGCTCTGAGAAAATGATCAAGCAACCACCCCCGCAACCCTTTTTGCCGGACAGTCAATGGCCCATCGGGTCTTAGAAATTTAATCACAGACTCTCTTTGCGGCATATCAAGGGCTATGAAATATCTCCCAGCCCCCAAAAAATTAAACTCTCCACTAACTTTCATCCACTCCCTACCCAACTGAACAAGATCATATTTGATGAATCCGTAAAAAGTCTTTTTTTCACCATAGAGCACACAGAGAGCACAGAGATTTTTTTTTATTACAATTAGTTGTCTCTGTGAACTCAGTGTGCTCTGTGGTTAATTTTTAGTTTTTACGAGAGCATCATATTTAAGACACCAAAAACTTTATTTAACCACAAGCTGAGCAATGCCCTCTTCCAACCGATACGCTCTGTCTGCTGCATCCAAAATGGCTGTTTGATGTGAAATTGCCAGGATTGTGAGCTTTCCCCTCAACTGACTCAGTGCCTGGCAAATATCAGCTTCGCTGGCAGGATCAAGTGCACTGGTTGCTTCATCAAGGATCAACAGTTGTGGTTTATGCACCAGTGCCCTGGCAATTGTAATACGCTGGCGCTGCCCCCCGGAAAAGCGACTTCCACGCTCACCCACGATGGTATTAATGCCATCAGACATTTCAGAGACAAAACCCCAAGCCCCCGAATCACGCAGGGCACGTTCCACATCGCGATCGGTGAATTTTGGGTCGCCAAGAGTCACATTAACACGCACAGTATCATGCAAAAGCATCTTTTCCTGGGGCACATAACCTATCATCTGGCGCCAGGACTTTAGGTTTACCTCGGTCAGTTGCATTTTATCAATCCACACCCGGCCTTTCCGGGGCAACAGGAGACCGGTGATCAAATCAACGATAGTGGTCTTGCCTGCACCGGAAGGGCCAATGATCGCCGTAAATGAACCCCTGGGAAAAATTAAGGATACATTTTCCAGGACAGGCTTCTGGTCATACGAAAAACTAACTCCCTGCAGGCGAATTGAGTCATTAAACCGGGGTTCAAGTGTGCCAATGGATTCTTCCTGCTCGTTTTCGGTCTCTTTAATTTTAGAACATAAAGACCAGTAGGCACTTTCAGCTATCACCATGGACTGGTGATCTTTTTGGGCCTTTTGCAATGTTTTTAGTATTTTCACCAGCATGACAGCCATAATTATTACAGTTGCCAGAGGGATCTCCCACAAAATCATCGCCACATAAAGCCCAATGGCAAAGAATATGGTAATCAGGGGCTCCTGTAATGCCTTCAGTGCTTCCTTGCTGAATACCTGTTTCCGTAAAGCCTTATTCAGTTTTATTGTTTCTTTTTTCAGGACCAGCCCAGCCATGTTTTCGCGAGCCATGGCTTTCAGCGGTTTTATGGACTGCAGGGTATCAGTTAACAGGGCAAGGAGGGATTTTAAAAGCTCAGTCTGCCGTTTGCCGGCCTTTTTCGCCTTGGTAATTAAATGCCGCAGGACATAGAGTATGATAACTCCGGCACCAAGGGTAATAAGAGTTTCCTCCCAGGCCAGCATCAGAGCCACCGAAGTATATACAAGCGCATGTAAAAGCCGGGCTAGCACACGGATGGCAAATAAATACGCGCTCGCCGACCTGGTGGCCTCCGTGGCAAAAGCGTTGGTAAACCTGCCGATGGGCTGATGGACATAATATTGCCACCGAGTAGCAAACAGGGCTCGAATGAGAGCAAGGCGAAGGTCGGTTGCCACTTGGGCAACCATGTACCCTATCCTTTTATTGGCCAGCAGAACGAGGATGGCTTTCAGTAAGATACTCACCACAAAAATAGTGAGCAATAAGCCTATTGTCGGGGTCACGCCAACGGCTGCAAAAAAATCAGCTATTAATTGCTCAAGGGTGGATGTGGACTGTGAAGAAGAAAGACCTGCTCCACCAGGACTGTTCATCGCCAGTCCCAGCATCGGCAGCAGCATCGCAAAGCCAAACCCCTCTGCAATACCGGCAAAAAGCATGGCTGTAAGAGTAACAATGCTTTGGGCCGGATACCGTTTAAAAAAGGTAATAATTAAGCGCATAACTTGAACTAGATACTTCTAACAGACCTCGTTAAAAGTTGACTCAATGTTGGTCGAAATCCCTTTATTTTTTTTGCTGAATCTGTCTGTTACTGGACAATAATCCGGCCTGAGTATTAAGAATTCAGGAGAGCGAAAGCGTCGCCTATTTTCTCGACCTGTTCAGTTGAAAGCGCAGCGCTGAGGCTACAGCGCAGAAGTGCACCGCCATCAGGCGTGGCCGGCGGCAGCACCATGTTCACATAAATGCCAAGTTTCAAAAGGCCGTTCCAGATCCCAAACGCGTCTTCTACGTTACTATAGCGAATGGCGATAATGGGGCTTGCCTCTGGCCCAACGTTTAGGTCTAGCCCCTTCAGGCGCTTATATAACAAATTGGCATTATCCCACAATCGGTGCTGCAACTCCGGCTTTTCCTGCATAATCCGCAAAGCTGTACGGGTGGATGCAATAGTGGAAGGAGATGAAGAGGCGGTGAAAATATAAGGCCTGCTTGCGTAACGAATAAGATTCAATTCCGGATGGTTGCTGGAGCAGAAACCGCCAATCGCACCAAGACTTTTACTGAAAGTACCAATAACAAAATCAACGGACTCCTCAACTCCAGCTTCTTCAGCTAATCCACGGCCATTCTTTCCCAGAACACCCAGAGAATGAGCTTCATCCACAACCAGATATGCCTTGTATTTATTTTTCAAGGCGGCAATATCAGCCAATGGCGCCCTGTCGCCCATCATACTGTAGAGTCCCTCGACAACAATCAAGACATTGGTGTTTCTTTTTTCAAGTCGCCGCAAACGCTTTTCCAGGTCACCGATATCATTATGGCGGAATCGGATAACTTCAGCGCCCCCCAGCCTACATCCATCATAGATGCTGGCATGACAATCAGCATCTAAAAGAATCACTTCTCCGGAGCCGACGAGGGTTGACAGTATTGCTAAGTTGGCCACATAACCTGTTGAAAATACAATGGTATGGCTGCGATCGAAAAACTCTGACAGCTCATTTTCCAAGGCAACATGCCCGGAGAAAGTGCCATTGGCCATCCGTGAACCAGTTGTGCCGGTGCCTTCTTTTTCAACAGCCAGACATGATGCTCGAATACATTCTTCGTTAAATGTCAAACCCAAATAATTGTTCGTGCCGGCGAGAATCACTTTGCGGCCATTTACAACGGCTTCGGTTGTTGAAGAAATATCCTCCATAACGATGTTGAAAAAATCGCTGCAATTTTCCTCCATCGCCTGGCGGATTTCAACCAACGATTTGAATTTATCAAAAATAGCCATCATCACTCATTTTCAATTATTTTTTTGATTCCGACAACCAGGTCTTCTACAGTGCGAACTCCCGGCAGTATATTAATTGGTATCAAAATATCAAAGTGATCTTCCACGATTTCAAGAATCTCCATGACCTTCAGGGAATCAAGTCCCAAATCATTCACCAGGTCCGTCTGTGCAGAAATATCCTTGATATTCTCCGGAACTCTCGATTTCAGTATAACGATAACCTGCTGCAAGACATCTTCGTTTGTTGACATGTGATTTAACTTCCTTTTTTAGTAACTGTTCAGCTGCACTCCATCTTGGCCCATTTTCTGTTTAAATGTTAGATGAACAACTTTTATATCTCAGGTCCGAACGTTTGCCGCAACCCTTCTGCCAGTAATACCTTTGGAACCCAACCGGTTTCGCTGCTCAATTGATCGTTATCTGCGACCCAGTTTGCATGAACCAATTCCCTGACCTTTCCGGGAGTCAGCATTGGCGAGCCACCGAAAATTCTTGACGCCATAAGGTTAACCGATGCAGCCAGTTTTACAAAAGATACAGGAATATTTGCCCGGAAAACAGATTTGCCGTTCAGACATTCGACAATATCGATAATCTCCTGCCATGAATAACCGCTCTGGTGTCCATCATGCAACTCATAGACCCGTTGAGATTTTTTGCCGTTATCCAACCAGGAAATGATTGCATCAGCCAAGTCCCCAACATAGAGAAGTGAAAGACGATTTTGGTCCGATCCGATCAATGGTGCAATCCCTCTGAACATCCATTGAAAAAGCGGCAGCATTTCACGGTCTCCCGGTCCGTAAACTGCCGGAGGCCGGAAGACGCCCCAAAACATATTGCCCGAGTGTGACACCAGTGCCTTTTCACCATTTTGTTTGCTTGCTGCATAAAATGACAGGTGCGGTTCCCGGGCGGCTAGAGAAGATAACAGCAGAAAACGCGGCTTCGGATTCTGTGCTGCTGCGACCTGCGCCAATCGAGCTACGCCACCAACATTTATACGGTCGAAATCTTCCTGGCTGGCACCGCGAACAGCCCCGGCACAGTGCACAATTGCATCTGCTCCGGCAACGAGCCGTTTAAGACTTGCCCTGTCTCCGAGGTCACCAGTAACCCACTCCGGTTCAACATTCTTCGAACGTTTACCGAGTGAAGCGGCACGGACCAGTGCGCGAATATGCCAGCCGGTTGATGCCAACCGTTTTACTAACATACCGCCGATGAATCCCGTGGCTCCAGTTATTACAACCGTACGAGACATAGATAGTTTTAGTGCTCACCGGTTTTGGTGATATTTGAATATACAGCTACCACTGTACCGTTCTAAGGGGCTATTACGAAATAAGTGTTACGTTTAGGCGCTCTGATTTGGGTTAAATTTGGACGAGCCGATTGAACAAAGCCGCAGGCGTAGCAGGGCTACGTCGAGGATTTTGTGATTGAGAATCGTTCAAATCTAACCCGAAGCAGAGATGCATAAATGTAATGGTTATTTCGTAACAGCCACTAAGTAATTGGATTTACAGCAAACGAATTCAGGGACCAATTCTTCACAGATTACGCATTGACGACAGAAATGTCTTCTAATTGGCCTGTGGCAAATTGTTGCAGATAATAATTACGGGTTGCATGACGGGAAGGTTTGCCGGATGTAGTGCGGGCTAGGGTGTTCCGGGGAACGAGTTCAATTATACAGTCAATCCCTAATTCCTGGCGGATTAATCCATTTAATCGATTTATGAGATCAAGGCGCTTCTGCTGGTCATTTTCTCGACACTCAACCATGACAACGGCAAGTTCACCGGTATGGGGATCAGCAATTGAAAATGCCGTTGCATCTCCAGTCCTTATTTCAGGCTGAATTTCTGCCAGGTATTCAACCTCCTGGGGCCAGATATTACGCCCATTGATAATGATCAGATCCTTGGAGCGACCTGTAATTACAATATCAGAGCCTATCTGGTAAGCAATGTCACCAGTATTCAACCAGCCTTCCGGCGAAAGAACTTTCCGTGTAGCTTTAAGATCCCCAAAGTAACCTGACATGACACTTGGACCCTTTAAAAACAGCGTACCACATTGCCGATCCGGCAGTATCTGACCCTCTGAATCACGAATCTCAAATTCATAACCGGGTAGCACCCCACCGCAGATAACAAAATCAGTTGATCTGTCATTCCCACTTTCCGATATAGGATTGACAGGTTCCGCCTTCTGATATTCTGCAAGAAGATCGGCATCAACCCGATCCCTCTGCATGCCTTTGCCAAGCGGACCGAAACAAATCGCCAGGGAACACTCTGCCATACCATAACACGGCAAAAACGCGCGCGCGTCAAAACCGCTGGGTGCCAGCAATTTTGAAAACTTCTCAACCATCTCGGTACGAATCATTTCAGCGCCTATACCGGCAACCCGCCAAGCACTTAGATCATAACTGCCCATGTCATCATCTCGAAGCCGGCGCGATGTCAAGTCATAACCGAATGGAGGGCTGAAAGATATGGTTGCCCGGTTATCGGACATAAGCTTTAACCATAAACGAGGCCGCATTGCAAAAGCCCGTGTACTTAAAAAGTCAACTGACATCTGGCTTGCCAGCGGGGTCAGAAGCAGGCCGACCAGGCCCATATCATGAAAGAAAGGAAGCCATGATACTGCGCGGTCACCTGGTCCAATCTTGACACCATGATTTATGATAGCTGACAGGTTATTTAAAACTTCTTCCTGGGTTATCATCACACCCCGGGGGAAACGGGTACTGCCCGAGGTATATTGCAGGTAGGCCAACTCTTTTGTCTCCAGAGGCTGCAGCTGGACTTTGGATTCCGAAACTTCATCAAAGGACTGCGGATTCCCAACAAAATGGATATCCAATCTTGCGGCAGCTTCTGTCAAAAAGGGCATGAAGTCATCAGTGGCCATGGCGAGTTTGGCCTGACAGATCGACAGTAATCGTTCAAGCTGATTGATGTATTCCTTGCGCCCGCTTAACTGTATCTTAGCCGGCAGTGGAACAGGTGTTAATCCGGCATATTGACAGGCAAAAAAGAAGCGAACAAATTCAGGATGCGTATTCGCCACAAGCGCCACTCGAGAACCACGGCTTACACCAATACTGATTAACTTTCTAGCCAGAGTTCGAGCTTCATCACGCAGTTTTTTAAAGGAAAGAGCAGCATAAAGCTTGCCCCTGCCGGAATAAAAATTATATCCGGTTTGTCCCTGGGCGGCGTAATCTAAAGCCTCAGCAAGTGTAGAAAAATCGGATCTAGGTGGTAAATTATGAGAAGTTGGCGTAGCCTTCATTAAGCTATATATCTCCAAAAAACAAATTTACCATAAGGGTTAAAGAGATAACTTCAGGTAATATTTGCATATTTGCATACTTGCTTATTTGCATTGATGCTATAGAATGCATATTTGTATCGAATTTGTAAATTAATGTTAGGAATGCTTAAAGCATATTTTAGCCAAAAAGTCAAAACCCTTTACTCTTTTTATAAGGAGTTTGTGTCGCAATCTGCTCAACAAAATGCCAATCGTTCACTGAATCAACATCAATGGCAGCCTCAGGAAAAGGCATGACAACGCTCCCGACACTGACTCCCAAGCGGTGCGATATGCCGCCCAAGGCCTCTTCCAGGGTCAGACGTCCCAGCAAATAACGCAATACCATAATCCAACCCAGCACGTTGATTACTCGTAAGGGATTCTTGCGCTGCTGTTCAACGCGGCTCCAGAAATATGGTACTTGCCGAGCCTGAGGGGTTAAAAAGGCAAAAAGGTTGCACGAACAGTATGTCCCATCCTTGAAACGATAAGCGGTTCTGTTTGTTTCAGGATAGGCGGCGGTCACTGTTTCATGGCGGGCTACTGCAGTGACAACGTCACATCCCGTCCTCTGCGCTTCACTGCAAAAATGATCAACAATCTGAGGATTCAGCAAAGCATGATCACTGGTTGTTAACAGGATAGGAATATCTTCTGAAACGGACTGCATGACGTGGAGGGCACTCAAACTGGGAGTAGCCTTATTTTCCACCCAACCCGCCTTGCCGGCAGCGATATACCCACTGAGCCCAGGCTCCTGATCCATAATGGTTTCGGGGGGGCCACAGAGAATCTGGTTCTTCACTCTTCTGGAGGATGACAGTGCTTCAAGGACCCTGAATATCATCGGCGTACCATTAATTGGGGCCAGTGATTTACAGCGGACACCGGCAGCCCTGGCTACCGGATTATTCTCTTCCCTGTCTGCGGCAAGCACAACTGCCGTAAAAAATTGCTGCACTGTCTCCATGTCAGACCTCGTAAAAAAACTTTTTATTATTGACTGCAAACCCTTTACTGGCAAGGAATTTGATCAAGATTTGACAGGTGGTCTGGGTTAACAGCTTCAAAGTTCAGGGTTCAAGGTTGCTGATACCTTTGAGATCACGGGTACCATCTTAACGCTGAACCTTGAACCTTGAACGAGATCCCGTGCAAATTGGCAACAGAATGTCCAGAAAACAGCATCAATTTTACGATGATTTAACGAGGTCTGCGTGTATTCTACGAATCAAAGATTCTTACTGTAAATACGAAATGTTTTATACTCCCTGCCACCATCATTTATGATGATATTCCGCATGGCTATATTATCTTCGAGTATCCAGGACATCTCAACTTTTTTTATGCCACGTTTAACAACGGCTTTCTTCACGTCATCAATCACTGTGTATGCGAGTGCGGCGCCGAACAGGCTGTTTTGATATTTTTTAAGAACACCCAGAAGGATTATCCGTATGCTTTCAGGATATCGCACTTTCAGACGCCACAGGATCCTGAGCCAGCCAAACGGCAGCAACTTGCCGTTACAGTCATGAATGACTTCATTAAGGTTAGGGAGCGCCACGATAAATGCAGCCGGCTCTCCATCCACTTCGGCAATGCTGACAAACTCATCATTGATCAAGAATTTCAAATCATTACCCAGCTGCTCAAGTTCTTTCTGGGTAAAGGGAACAAAACCCCAATTGTCCGACCAGGCATCATTAAATATACTGAAGATAATATTCAGGTCTTCTTGAAAATGCTTTTTCCTGAACGATCTTGTCTGTATACATCCTTTGGCCCTTTTCATGATCGCTCTTCTAGCCGCTTTAGGTTCAAAATCCCCCTCAAGCATGTAAGCCAGTAAATCCTTTTCCTTGCTGTACCCGCACTGCTCGATGTGTTCGGCATAGTAAGGGAGCGCATGTCCCATCATCATTGATGGCGGTGTGTCAAAACCTGCCACAAGTAAACCGCATTCCTGGTTAATAGACAGGTTAAACGGCCCCTTGCTGCACACCATTTTCTTGCTGCGCAACCATGATTCCGCGGTGTTCAAAAGCGCCTGAAACGTTTCAATGTTGTCCTCGGCTTCCAGCATTCCAAAAAATCCGGTGGCGTCCATGTACCGTTCAAGATGCATTTGGTCTACCTGAGCACTGATACGGCCCACCGGGTTGCCATCACGGTAAGCAACCCAGAAACAACATGTTGCGTGTTCAAAATATGGATTTTTGGAAGAGAGGTGCATACGCCGCTCAAGCAATAATGGCGGCACCCACATTGGATCGTTCCTATACAGAAACCATGGCAATTTGATAAAGGTATTGCGTACCTGCCGATCCTCTACCTTAACTATCTGCAGAGAACTTCCCAACAGTTCGCTATTGTTTTGTTGTGCTGATTTTCTAATATCTGCTTCTTTCATACAATTGGAATAGTATTTGCTAAGGAATAAGGTGCTTTTGACCAAAATGACGATACACAGCTTGTGATTCAAGGTCAATATCTAAAAATACGAATCGATAAAGTATTCATTTAACATCAGTCACATAGGTTCAGGGCTAATAAAAAGCTTGTTAGAGGAAAATTATTACTGTAAATCTAACAGGCCATACATAACGGCAACAGCCCACTAAAATGAACAAAAGACAACTCCTAAAGCACGGACGTCTTTATCACAAAAATAGAGTTCAACTTTTCAATTCAACTGAAAATTCTATCTACAAAAAACGGAGTTAAATATATGAAGGCGATTATCTTAAGCGCCGGACAGGGTACGCGATTGCTGCCACTGACTGCCAAAATACCAAAATGCCTCCTGGATATTAACGGCAAAACAATCATTGAATGGCAGATCGAAGAACTGCACAAGTGCGGAGTTGACCAGATCACTGTGGTCATAGGGTACAGGGCGGATAAGGTTGAAAATCTTTTGCGGCGCCATTACGGACCGCAAAGTGTCCAGACCCATTACAACCCTGACTATGCAACAACCGACAACCTGGTGAGTTGCTGGAAGGTGCGAGATGAGATGAATGAGGATTTTATCCTGCTGAACGGCGATACCCTGTTTGAGGCGGCCGTGGTGAAGAGCCTGCTGCAATCACCTGCCAGTCCTATTACAGTTACCGTGAGCCACAAAGACATCTACGATGCCGATGACATGAAGGTCAGCATGGAGGGCAGCCGTCTTACCAAGGTCGGTAAAGACATACCCTTTGGGGAAATTCACGGAGAATCTATTGGCATGATACTGTTCCGTGATACGGGTCCGACGATATTCCAAAACGCCCTGGAAAATGCCATGACTGATACAGAGTCTGTTCGTAGATGGTACCTGTCGGTTATCGATGAAATAGCACAAGAAAAAACAGTGCTGACATGTTCGATCAGAGGATTGGCCTGGTGCGAAATCGATTATCCGGCAGACCTGAAAATGGCAGACAGGGTCGTTGCCGGTTTTTCTGCAGAAAGCAGGTTTGAGACTGCTGAGGAAGACTTTCAAAGACAAAAAACAGCAGCAGGATAATTAGAGTTGGCATTCTTTTCTCCTTAGCAACCCTTACCATGAGCGTTTCAGACAATGGATAAAACGTGATTATTGATCGCTATATAATACGTGAAATAATTAAGCCCACACTGGCAATATCTACGGTGCTGATCGTTATCTTTGGCTGTTATATCTCCACTCGTTACGGGGAGGACGCGGTCCATGGCATGTTATCGGGCTCTTCAGTAATACAACTGATTTTGCTCCGTATCGTAATTGCCCTTGAGATGCTGCTGCCGACTACCCTTTACTTGTCAGTTGTGATCGCTCTCGGCCGTTTGTACAGGGATGCAGAGTTAACCGCTATGTTTGCCTGCGGTATAAGTATGACAAGGGTAATCAAGTCTGTTTTTCTTCTCTCCATTATAGGCGCCTTGGTTGTAGCGTGTTTGTCTCTTTTCATCCGCCCCTGGGCCTGGAACCAGTTTTTCCGAATAAAGACACAAGCAGAAGCAAATTTTGATCTGACAAGGATGAAAGGCGGTAATTTTTATGAAACAAGTGACGGTGAACGGGTCATCTTCGCTGACAAAGTCGACAATAAGAAGAATCGGGCAAAGCGGGTTTTCATCCAAACAAAAAGGGAAGACTCCTTACAGATTATCTATGCGGCCAAGGCCAGTCAGCTCAGGGATGAGACCACCGGCAAGCCCATATTGGTATTTCAGGACGGTCACCTGTATGAATTTTTCAGTCCCGGCGAGTATGGTTTGATCCTGGAATTCGAGAACTCGGCAATGGATCTGGTGCCTAAGGATATTTTCCAGCATGAATACAAGGTTAAAGCCGTTGCAACCAAAACACTATTACACTCGAACAACCTGGAAGAAATAGCGGAACTACAGTGGCGGCTCACCGCACCGCTGTCAATCATCCTCCTGGCGCTTCTCGGCATACCATTGAGCCGGTCATCTCCACGCCAGGGGAAGTATGTCAAAGCACCGTTGGCAATATTATTTTTTGCTGGTTACTACACTTTCAGCGCTTTAACCAAAAAGTGGGTATCACAAGGCGTTATTGGAGTTGTTCCCGGAATCTGGTGGGGACAGATATTGCTGGCAGCTTTAATCGGCCTTCTTTTATGGCAGCCGGTCTTTTTGCGGTACTGGCGTAAGCGGTAATATCCCCAATGCGAATACTTGATATCTATATCGGCAGAACCTTTCTAAACTACTTTTTTCTCATCATCCTTATCCTGATGGTGCTGTTTAGCCTGTTTGAACTGCTCTCCCAGCTGGATGATGTGGGCACAGGCAGCTATCGACTGACTAATGCCCTTACCTTTGTGGCCCTGACGCTTCCCAAGCGTTTGCTCGACTTAATGCCCATAAGCACATTGCTTGGCGGGATTATTGCCCTGGGGATGATGGCCGACCATGGTGAACTTGTCGCCATGCAAGCAGCTGGAGTATCGATTTTGCGCATATGTGGCGCAGTACTCGTAACCGGCATGCTCTTGATGTTAACATCCGGCATTCTGGCTGAAATGGTTGTGCCGGGTATGGAGCAGCTGGCCCGCAAATCCCGTGCACAAGCTCTGACCCCTACCGAGATTACCTTAACCCGGCAGGGGTTCTGGGCACGGAGGGATAATTCGTACATCCATGTTGATAAAATGTTAAGTAAAGGAGTTGCCGCCAACGTGGATATTTTCGAATTTACCGACAAGGGCCGCCTACAGACCTTTACCCATGCGCAAAATGCCACCCTGCAGGATAACAGGCAGTGGCTCCTGACCGGCATCACCCGGAAAATCATCGCAGACAATGAAGTGACTACTAAGCGAATCGAAACATTAACCCTGGACTCCTTTTTAAGTGCCCACCAGGTCAGTCTCCTGGAACTGCCGCCCTACAGTCTATCAACCCCAAACCTTATTCGTTACATTAATGCCCTGCGGCAGAGTGGCCAGAATGCTGACCAGCATTCCATAGCCCTGTGGCGAAAACTCAGCGTACCACTGACAACCGGGGCGATGGTCTTACTCTCACTGAGCTTTATCTTTGGTTCTACGCGCAGCAGCAGTGCAGGGGCTCGCATAACCTTCGGCGCCTTTATCGGCATTGTTCTGTATTTTGCCGATCAGATAATCATACAGTGGGGTTTGATGCTCAACCTGAACCCATTCATTACTGCTATGCTTCCTGTGCTGCTGATCTCCAGCATCGCTTTTGCCAGATTGCGCAGAGCCTTTTGAAGCAAGACCATTCCGCCAAGTCGGCTCCTTGTAAACGTTTACAATACAAGGACTGTGGTTCCCGTACATTAGTGCCCCAGTGAACGGTTACGGCTCAATCTGCTCCAGCAGGAAAAGAAAAATCCTGTTGCCGGCCGTCAACAAAGCGGTACTGCTCCAACGAAAAGACCCGTTCATCCAAATGGACCTTCCATCCCTCAGCAGTAGAGCTGATCCTATAGAGGTAATAACGGGACCGCCGTTCGTCTTTAGGGCTGAGGGAAGATACCGATGGCGCTCCCATGGCCGGGATTAAACCTGATGGAGTATCCAGGTTACCGTGTGCTGTTTTGTGGGCGTGACCAAACAGAACCAACTCAGCCCCATAACGCTCCAGCATCATACGAAGAGATGCTGCATCGGTTAAGCTCCGCCGCCAACTGACGATACCCTCTACCGGTGGGTGGTGAATCAGTACGATACGAAAAAGACGTTGACCGGAAAGATGCTTCAGGATAGTTTCCAACTTTTTTAACTGGTCGTTGCCGATTGTCCCGGTGGCAAGATGCGGTCTACTTGGATACGCGGTGTTTATGCCGATCAAGGCAATCCGGTTACGTATCCGTAAGGTTGGGAAAAGCCCGTCCAGGCTGGTTATTAAATTGGCCGGTTGATCCTGCACATCGGCAACCATATAATCCAACCAGTGCGCAAAGGTTTCATGCCAATCCGTCTTTATATACGTGTCGTGGTTGCCGGGAATGACGGTGACCCTGTTCGCAGCACCGAGGGTTTGTAACCAGTCTTGGGCTATTTCAAATTCAACCGGCAGGCCCAGTTGGGTCAGGTCACCGGTAATTGCAATGTGGTCTGGTTTTGTCCGTTGCAGCTCTTTGTCCAAAATGGTAAGCAGTTCATCACTGTGTTCGGCCTGGCGTTTCAGCTTCCATCGCAGATAACCCAAGAGCCTTTTATTGAAAAGGTCTCTCGTTTTAATGTGATCAACACGGGCGAAATGCGGATCGGAAAAGTGGGCAAGGACAAAACTTTTCCCGACGGCTGCATCTTCAGTCGTTCGGTTGGTGGTGCTGAGCTTTAGAGTATCTGTGGGAGTCGAAGTCATGGCCTACCTATACAAAAAGAAATTGTTTTTTGCAAAGCCCTATTCTTGTTAACCGTTATTGATTTGGAAAAAGTGTCGATATGGGTCTATTTATTTATTTCTCGCATGAGTGCCCTGTAAAGATCTGGGGCCTTACATCTGCAGAGCGGATTGAACGGGTTTTAAAAGGAACCGGTATAAGACGTATTGCAGAGTTGAGTACCCTGCAGGAGAGCGATTCCGTCCTGATACTGCGGGGAGATTATTTGTTCGATGACCGGTTGGTAAAATACCTGGCCACTACGCCGAACATTGTCCTGCATCTGGAGGATGGACAGCAAGAGATGGCTGTCGCCGCCCATGTCCCCACCCGCCTTGCCCTGCAAGCTCTGGCGGTTATAGAAAAAAAAGCAATTGCCACCACCCTGCCCGGTGTGCAGAGCCAGACCCCGGATACCATATCAATTTCCGTCCAGAAAAAGTTACGCAAGTTCGAACCGCCTTTTGTGCTACCGATCACAGCTGCAAAGAAACAGGATCTGGAACGGCGACTTTTCGACTGGTCCTATAAAGGGATCACCGATCTGGTGACAAAATGGGCCTGGCCCCGTCCGGCCCGCTGGGTTGTAGGACATTGTGTACGCTTCAATATCCGGCCCAACCATGTCACCCTGGTCGGCCTTCTGCTAGTTATATTCGCCGGGATTTCTTTTGCAAATGGCCAGTACGGCAGGGGCCTGCTGGCAGGATGGCTGATGACCTTTCTGGACACTGTGGACGGCAAACTGGCCCGCGTTACCGTTACATCAAGTAAATTCGGTCACTATTTTGACCATCTTATCGACTTAATCCACCCCCCCATCTGGTATATCCTCTGGGGTCTCGGTTTAACCGCTACCCAACTGTCCGGCTTAAGTTTTTCATTGAGTACCCTTTTCTATTCAATGATGATCGGTTATGTGGTTGGCCGTTTAGTCGAAGGATCATTCAAGTGGTTCCTGGACGGCAGCTTCGGTATATATTGCTGGCAGCCGCTTGATTCGTATTTCAGACTGATAACCGCCAGACGCAATCCGAACATGATTTTTTTGACCCTGAGCTATCTCATTGGACGTCCGGAACTGGGGTTACTGGCCGTTGTTTTTTGGACGGTTGCAACTACGAGTTTTCTGCTTTTACGTTTAATTATGGCCAGTTACGCACGATCCAGCCAGGGACCGCTCAGATCCTGGCTGTCAGATGCCGATAAACCAAGGTATAACAAATCCCTTGCTGTGCGTTTGTTTACCAAACATATTACCAAGTGATTCAGGACAGCCCCCCCTTTGCCTTCAATGAAATAATTCGGCCGTCAATAGCGGCTATCTGATATGAAAAAGAATGAGCCTGCCTAACCTGGCATCCTGCCATTCACTTATTTTTTCAAATTCTATATCTGTGCTGTTTTTGATGCTCTCAAGAGAAGAAGGCGGCCATTTTTTTTCGTCCCAGATCAAATAATTCCCTCCTTTGATTGCCTTTTTGGATATTGTATTTCGCTTGTACGATGAAGGTTTCACCCGGACTTTAATTCGCCTTACACAAAGAGCATCTTCAACATCTAAATTACTGAAAAAATTAACAAATTGCATTTCATGTTTATCAAGAGCACCCACCACTTTTACTCGCTGATTTGTCTTGTTGACAGATGAAATCTTCTCGCCAATTTCCTGGAAAATCTTTTTCCGCACCTTACTTTCCGACATATTTTTAGGGAGAGCAACCGCGAAAATAAGTAACCCGGTAAACAGAATGAGATACATTTTTCTGATTTGAAATCTCTCGGCAAAATATAACCACAGGTTCTCCAGGCCAAACCCCACCAGAAAAAATAACGGTAACAGGAAAATTGCAACAAACCTTTTTCTCATTATCCAATGTCCCTGCACATGCAAATTCAACAGCAAAAAGGACCCAACAGATAATACAATGAGATAAACCAGCATCTTATCTTCTTTTACTCGCCGTACAATACCCTTGAACCCAAAAATAAAAATCAGAAAAAAAGGCTCAAAAAAGGTTCGTGCAGTCTCAACAAGCACGGTGCCTATACCCAGCCACTACAGTAAATTTCTGACCTTTGGGAAAAAAAACTTATCCCAGAATTCTGATTGCCGGCTACCAATTTCATTTAAACCCTGACGGATCTCTTCATATTTTCCAGTAACTGAAACAAGTCTATCCCAAAACGAACGGGGATAAAGCCATTGGGACAGATCAACCCCCAACAGCGAGAGAGAACTGACAGCCAAAACGCCGACAAAAACCAAAGGGGAGAGAAAAATAGCGATTTTTTGCCATTTTTTTTCCTGACAGAAAAACAGGAGAAAAACTAAAGTTCCAGGGACGAAAATAATGGCCTCAACCCGGGCCAGACCGGCAAAAAGATATGAAACACAGGAGAGAGAAAGAAAAAAACAATTTCTTTTCAAATCCGGCAAAGTGAAAAAAAACATTCCCAGCGTTAAAAAAAACCAGCACGCAGGCCCCCTGATCACTTCGTTACACATTCCTACAAAGACAGGGTTTACGGCAAAAACAAGAAGAGCGCATAAAGCAACCGGAACCGTCTGAAACCGCCTGAGCAGCAGATATAAAGGAAACATGGTGGCGGTTCCGAAAAATAACGATACAACCTTGGCGGCAACCAGCCAGTCCCCGATCAGTCGGTAACTGAAAGAAATAAAAATCGGTAGAATATTTAAATAAGGATAACATTCTGCAAGAGATCCATACCGACCATAATAAAACGCCTTGGCCTGATGGATATAC
>JAGHCC010000296.1 GCA_021160685.1 Desulfobulbaceae bacterium
GATTAGGTAACTTCTCAATAAGTGGTGGCCTACTGACAACCTCCCCCTTCGAAGTCTCACAAGCTCGCTATCTGAAAAAGGGGGATTGAGGGGGATTTATTTATAGGTTGCCACCACTTATTGAGAAGTTATAATCTTAGTACAAAATATAACGCCACATTAGGCAGGTGGCAACCCGGAACAGCTCCAGATGGGTTCGCCGTTGCGATTTTGGGAAGGGATATCTCCGGGTTAATCATAAATATAATGATATCCGCCTGGGCAACAGGTAGTATAATTGCCACCATTGCCTTCAGCATATACCTGAAACTATCATCTTCCCAAGATGAATAATTTTTAAGATTTTGAAAAAATGTCTATTCTCGGACAGCCTCCTGACGTAATCTGATGCCGGACCAACTGAAACGCAGCCTTTCTCTGCCTCTCATTACCTTTTACGGGCTCGGTTCGATCCTGGGAGCGGGCTTTTATGTGCTGATTGGCGAGGTCGCGGCAAAAGCCGGGTTCTACACGCCTCTTGCCTTTCTGGTCGCCTCGTTCATTGCCGGTTTTTCAGCCTTCTCCTTTGCTGAACTCAGTTCCCGTTTTCCCAAAAGCGCCGGAGAATCATTGTACACCCAGGCCGCCTTTGGCCGTCGGCTGCTTTCCACAACTGTGGGCATCATGGTGATTGCTGTGGGAGTTGTTTCCGCCGCAACGATTTCTCGTGGATTTATCGGATATCTCCATGTTTTTTTTGAATTTCCCGACTGGCTGGCCCTCTCCTGCCTGATTGTCGGACTTGGTCTTGTCGCCTGTTGGGGAATCAGTGAATCGGTGACAGCCATTTCTCTGATGACAATCATTGAGCTGTCCGGCCTGCTTTACGTGCTTTGGATCGGAAGGGATTCTCTGGCCAGTCTGCCCGCAAGGCTGCCGGATATGATTCCGCCTCTGGAGATGGCAGGCTGGTCCTCGGTTTTCAGTGGCGCTTTTCTTGCCTTTTATGCCTTTATCGGTTTTGAGGATATGGTCAATGTGGCAGAGGAAGTCAGAAAGCCGCGATGGAATCTGCCCATTGCCATTATTGTCTGTTTCGTTATTTCCACAACTCTTTATATTGCAGTTGCCCTGGTTGCTGTGCTGTCTCTGCCCATGGAGATCCTGGCCGGCAGTCATGCTCCTCTTGCCCTGCTTCATCAGTTCAAGACCGGAACAGCGCCGATGTTCATTACCCTGGTCAGCCTCTTTGCCATAACCAATGGCGCCTTGGTGCAAATTATCCTGGGTTCCCGTGTTTTGTACGGATTAAGCGATCAGGGATGGCTGCCTCCTTGCCTGGGAAAAGTGAATCCACGGACAAGAACACCGCTGCGTGCCACGTGTCTAATCACAGCAATTATTCTTTGCATGGCGCTCTGGCTGCCGATGGTGACCCTTGCCCGTATCACCAGTCTGATTACCCTGCTTATCTTCACCTGTGTCAACACGGCCCTGATCGTCATTAAACGCCGCGATTCCAGGCCGGAAGGTATTTTTGTCGTGCCAATGTGGGTGCCCTATGTTGCCATTTTTATTAATTGTCTTATGATTATTCTGGAACTGTTGCAGGTTGTATCGGCTCTTTAAAGATGAAGTCATCAAATTGCTCCGGCAATCAGGATGGATTTTTATGGACGGAAAAAAGCAGAGAATGTCAGCCCGAATGATGAATAGTAAAGTTTTCTTTTTTTTCTTTCTCTTTTTGCTGCTTGCCGCCGGCGGCTGTGCCCGGCATGAAAACCGGCTCATGGAAGTGACCGCGTATTGCGGCTGCGGAAAGTGCTGTGGCTGGGAGAGGGGAGCCTGGAAGCACCTCAAGCTGGATGTCTGGAACCGGTATGTGAGTAAAGGCAAACAGGAGGGGAAAAAATATAGCGGATTGACCGCAAGCGGCACCAAGCCGCAAAAAACATCTCCGGGTTTGTTGTCAGGCGATACCCTGGCCCATCCCTGGACCGCTCCTTATCGCCTGGTCTGCCCATGGCGCTGGTTTTCCGAGGACGGAACGATCGCCGCCGACACGAAGTATTATCCATTCGGGACGCGAATGCTTGTGCCCGGCTACGGCTGGGGTGTAGTAACGGACCGTGGTTCGGCCATCAAGGGGCCGGACAGGATCGATCTCTATTATAATTCCCATCAGGACGCTCTCGACTGGGGCAGGAAAAAGGTGAAGGTGCGGATTGAACGATGATGAATGAGGTAAGCTCTGAACACGCGATGTTTGACAAAAAATGATTGAGTACTTATATGTTTCAAATTGGATGCTGCTGAAAAAAATAGCAGAATTTTACGAAAAAAACAAAGGAGTAGCTGACCGTGCTGAACACTTTAAAACGATTTACCCCTGTTCTTCTTCTCTTGTCCGTCTTCTGTTTGACCGGTATCGGATGCATGGTGGATAATGCCGATGCCCGTTCCCGGGGCGGCGGCCGTTCTTTCAGCCGATCCCGTACTGCTACTCCGCCACCAGTTAAGCGTAACGCGCCGCAAAAATCATCGACCGTAAACAAGTCAAGAGGCGGCGGTTTCATGAGCGGTCTGGCCGGTGGTCTCATGGGTGGCGCCATTGGCAGTATGCTATTTGGTGGCATGGCCCATGGCGGCATGGGCGGTGGTATCATGGGTTCCGGCATCGGTCTTTTTCAGATTCTTCTCATGGCCGGCATCGGTTATTTTATCTACAAACGTTTCTTTAAAAAGCGGGCGGCCGGCGGCACATCATTATTTCAGAGTATGAGAGGACCAACCGGGCCTTCCGACAGTGGCCCGGCAATGGGAGGCTCCGTAAATGCACCTCCACCACCCCCTCCTTCTTTTGGAGGCGGCGGCACGCTTGAAGACGGATTGGCTCAAATCCGCCGGTCAGAACCTGATTTTGATACGCAGCATTTTAGCGAAATTGCCTCTGATGTCTTTTTTCAGGTGCAGGCCGGTTGGATGCGTCGGGATATGCAGTCGTACCGTCATCTGCTCGGAGTGAATCTGGCTGCGGAATACGAGGGACATTTTGCCGATTTACGCGCGAAAGGTCAGATCAACAAGCTGGAAAATATTTCTATCCGCAAGGTTGAGGTTGTTGACGCTGGTGTTGATGGCAACGAGGATTTTGTTACTGTCCTCTTTACCGCCAACCTGCTGGACTATACCGTGGATGAGAAGAGCGACGCCGTTGTCGAAGGCAGTAAAACGACCCCGGTGAAATTTGCCGAGGAATGGACATGGGCGCGTCCCGTGGGCTCGGAAAACTGGAAGCTTGAAGGCATTAAAGTCGTGTAAGCGTTCACTAGCACCTCATCTTCGCCCATTTTGGC
>JAGHCC010000090.1 GCA_021160685.1 Desulfobulbaceae bacterium
CCCTCTGCCCCTCTGCCCCTATTCTAAATCGCAGACAAACACTTCTCCAAGGTCTCGGGACTGTCAACCTGCAGGCACTGGCAGTCATGGCCCTTGGGAAGAATCTTTTTCATCAAACCAGTCAGCACGGTTTTGGGGCCGACCTCGATAAAGGTGCGCGCACCCTGATCATACATGGCCAGGATAATATCGTACCATTTGACCATGGAGGAAATCTGGCGGGTCATGATTGCCCTGATCTGGTCAGGATCTGTTTCCGGCTTGGCCGTTACATTAAAAAAAACAGTTGCCTCCGGGCTTTTAAAATCCGCCTTTGCCACGGCCTTTTCAAAATCCGCAACCGCCCCGGCGATCAAGGGACTATGCCAGGCACCACTCACCGGCAAAGGAATTGCCCTTCCCTTTTTTTCACTTACCACCTCGGCCGCCGCTTCCAAAGCGGACGATTCACCGGAGATGACGATCTGTTTCTCGGAATTATGATTGGCCGACGTAATTACGCCCTTGCCCGTGATGGAGGCGACAATTTCCTCAACCTGCTCAATGTTCAATTTGAGAATGGCATGCATTGTTCCAGGATTTGCCTGACTCTCCCTCTCCATCAATCTTCCCCTTTCCGTTACCAGGGCGATGGTATCTTTTGGGCTCAACACCCCGGCAGCACATAAGGCGCCATACTCCCCCAGGCTGTGACCGGCGAAATAGTCTCCCGAAATACCGGCCTTTTTCACCATCTGCCAGCAGATCAGGTTTAATACCGTCATGGCCGGTTGCAGATACAGCGTCCGGGTCAAATCTTCCATGGGACCCTCAAGACAGAGCGTCTGTAACGGAATACCGCTGACATCCTCCGCCATTTCCATCAGTTCACGACACTCCTGATCCGACTCAATAAACTCTTTTCCCATGCCCACATATTGCGACCCCTGGCCGGGAAACAAAAAAGCGGTTTTACCCATCATTTCACTCCTTGTCGGAATGGATGAAACTCCCAAGAAGAAACATCCCCACTCCGACACAAATGGCTGAATCAGCCACATTAAATGCAGGCCAGTGATGGCCTTTAATATAAAAATCAAAAAAATCAATTACCGAACCGAATCGCAGCCGGTCAAGAAGATTCCCCACGGCCCCACCGCCGATCAGGCCGAGACCATAGACAAAGAGCATGCCCTGTTTTCGAAAATGAAAAAAGGCCGTAAACATAAAAATCAGGGCGACTACGGCAATACCAACAAACAGAACCTGGCGCCACATCCCATGATCTCCGGCAAGAAAACCAAAGGCGGCCCCGGTGTTACGCAGATAGGTCAAATTGAAAAAGCCGGGCAGCACCTCATGGCTCTCATATAACATAAAGGTTGTGATTACCCGCCATTTAGTGAGCTGATCAAGAACCACCACCAAAAACATGATGGACAAAGGGGTGAGAATCGTTGGTGTTTTTGAAAAATCTCGTGTCATATTTTAATCAGGGGCAGAGGTTCAAAGGGGCAAAGGGAAGACCGTATCCGATTGACAACCCTCCAACTCAGGTTGAATTCGATCAGACACTATCAAGAAGAATGTGAAGTTGCAACTTTTCTTGAACGGTTAAGATATTCATTGATAAATTTTCACGGAAAATGATGAAATCCACGATCCAGTCCGCACCGCTTTTCCTGAACACCTTGCTGGTGAGGGAAAGCAGCTCTCTTTTATTTAAAGTTGTCCTTGACATGGGGCCACTTCAGGTCAAGGATCGAAAACTGCAGAAGAAAATCGAGGAAATTAAACATCTCTGCCTGCATCAGACATAAGGGTCAAACGGAGATTTGACCCCTTAGTCCTTAGTTCACACTTACATGGACGCCATTATATGTGACCACCGTGGAAGAATTAGCTTGCGGCTTTTTTCAACGATCCCGGATCGTCCGGTCCTTTCTCGATCCATTGTTGCTGGAGAAGGTATAGAGGAAAGTGAATTGCGGCCTGGCATCAGGAAAAGAAACGTCGTCAAGGCGAGAAAAATATTTTGCCAGATTGCAGTAAGAAAGATGGACTACTCCGGGGCAGAGGTGGACCGTTTTCTTGGTGTTAGGACCTCTGCGGTGAACCGGTCCGCAGTTTCTGAAGAACTTCCGGATTTGGCCAAATACCTGTGAGAAAGTTGCTTTAGAACCTACGTCCCCTTCTTCCATCTCATCTACTGCTATCTTGGTGGTCCTGTCCAGACTTTTCTCTGTTAAAGAGTGATTTCATACAGGTCCACTTCAAACTGAACATCGGCACCCGGCTTTTGTAGACTGAATATTCCTGCCCGAATTTGCGAATCGCTTGCGGTTCCTCGATGAATTTGATCATACCAATCATAAACACCATTTCTGCCGGTGCAATGAAAAGAATGAAGCTGACCGAGCCTAAAATCAGGGCAATAGAAAGCGGGAAGAACAGCAGCCCGAAGTGCATGGGATGGCGCATGCAGGCATAATATCCGGCGGTAACCAGGCGGTTGGTCTCGAAGTGCGGGATGTTTCCTTCCCTGCCGGCGCGGGCTAAGAATCTGCCGGTGTTCCGGCTGGCTTGCAGAACCAGGCGGAGTAAAATAATTCCCGGCAACAGACTGAGAATGTGAAAGAGTGGGCTGTAAAGGAAGGGCTGAAAAAAGCGCAAGTCCAACCAAAAACCCAGCACACTGCCGCCAACCAGCATAATCAACCAGGCCATTACCCGGAGTATCATCAAATTCCCACTTTATTGTTTTTGCGCAATGAGCAGACGAACGTATTTTTTGAACATAAATGATTCTTCGAAATTACCGAAACCCTGTTCTGCTAAAATTTGTTTCCAGTCCCTTTCGATGAAATCGAAAGCATATTTGCACTCGATGGTTTTGAAGGGAATGCGCAGGTAAAAAGGCATTTCTTTTAGAGAAAATTCACTGAAGTCGAGGATACAAAATTTGCCGCCGTCTGTTAAGTTCCGGTAAACATTTTCCATTATTTTTAAGCGAATCTCGTGCGGAAAACCATGGAGGACAAAGCTGATGAATGCCTTGTCGTATTTTTGTTCCAGGGCGAAAGGTGTGTCGATGCGAAGATTTTGGAAGGAAACATTGGGAAACTGCCCACAATTCTGGCAGAATTGTTGCCCCATCTCTTCCGAGATATCAACCCCCAGGATGGAACCGGTTTCGTTTAGGTACTGCCGCATCAGGCAAGCATTCCGCCCGGTGCCGCAGCCAAGGTCAATGATGCAGTCAGGCGGCTGAATTTGTAATCTGGCGATTGCCGAACGAATAAACTTATCGTACAGTCCCAGGGACATGACGTTCATAATTTGATCATATTTCCGGGCGGTGAAACCCTGAATTTCTACCCTGGATTC
>JAGHCC010000226.1 GCA_021160685.1 Desulfobulbaceae bacterium
GCCGGATGGTATAGGAAACCATGAAGGTTGCGGTGAGGGCGAGAAGGGTGCCACTTAACAGGACAATCATTCGCAACAGGTTCATAAAATAGCTAAAACGTTCGATCCATCCGTGGCCGTATTGGACTTTCATGATAGAGGGCAGGGTGGACAGGTATTCTGAAAATTCTTTTATAAGGCTCAAATTTTCCAGATCATGCTTTAAATAGATTTCAATGGAGTGCGGCAGGAAGGAGGCATCCAGGTCATCCAGTACATCCCTGTCATTTCCAAGCTGTTTCTTCAATTGTTCAAAAGATTCCTGGGGGGAGATGAAGATAATTTTTTCAACCTCGCTGAAATCTCTGATTCTTTTTTCATAACCGGCCTGTAATGACGGTTTGACTTCCTCGTCAAGATAGACGATTAACCGGAGTTCATCCCCAAGCCTGGACGCGGCCTGGAGCATGTTATTGTAAATGAGGAAAAAGAAGGTGAAAAATAACACGGACAGGCTCACGGTGAGCAGTGTCATGAGTTGCGAACCCCATGCCTGTTTGAAGTTTCTGGCAGTTTGGGTCAGGATAAAGGTGATGTATTTCATGCCACAGCCTCTGTTTGAATCAGCTGCAACTGGCCCTGGTCTAAGTTGAAAACCCGATGCCTTGTTTTTTTGTAAATCAATTCATCATGGGTGGCTATCATAATTGTTGCGCCTTCACTGTTAAGATGTTGAAAAAGATCCATCACCCTGCGGGTGGAGGCAGTGTCGAGGTTGCCGGTGGGCTCGTCGGCTAGCAGCAGGGACGGCTTGTTCGCGGCAGCTCTGGCAATGGTCACCCGTTGCTGCTCGCCCCGCGAAAGTTTATCGGTTCGCACATTGATTTTTTTTATGATGTCGAGGGCCTCAAGGAGTTCATGTACCCTTGTGCGAATGGTTTTTCGGTCCATGTAGCAGACTTCAAGGGGCATGGCAATATTTTGAAAAACCGTCAGTTTCGGCAGCAACCGAAAATTCTGATAGGCTACTCCGATATGTTGTCTCAATTTCTGGATGGAGACGGGTTTTATTTTAGACAGATCATTGCCGCCAATCTCAATATACCCCCTGGTAGGTTTTTCCAGACAGCAGATCAGTTTAAGCAGGGTCGTCTTGCCGGCCCCGCTTTTGCCGGTCAGAAAAACTATTTCTCCTTTTTGGATATTGAATGAAATATCATCCAGGGCAATGACATCGGGCGGATAGGTTTTGGAAACCTTGACAACGTCAAGAAGTAGAGTGCTTTCAGTTAGTTCCATCTTGGTCTCGGTTGCAGAATAAGCGTGTCAAAAAATGAAACATGAAGCGGAAGGTGAAAAAATATACTTATTTTGGCTAACCTACCGTTCATGCACACTTTTCTTTTGTAATTCTGTATCAAGGGTAGCATGTTTTGTCAAACATTGATTGATGTAGGTGAAAAAAAATTGACACTCTGTTTGTTAATATTATATACCAATATCAGGCACTCTGTCTAAAACATCTCATTAATAGTCGTAAATATTCGGCTAGCACCCCATCTTCGTCCGAATCACCCTGCTCACATATGAACTAATATAGTTCGCGGGGCGATTCGAACGAATCTGGGGCACTATCCAAAATTTACATTTCGGTGGTTTTGGCAATAATTTATTATCAAGCCGAATATTTACTAATAGTCAAAGATAGTTGAAATAATCACAACATGATATCTATCTATTGAATATGTATGAATCTAAGGCGAAAAGATAGTAAATATTCGGCATCGCTTCCCAGAAAGGCGATCAGGCTGTTTCACATACAGGGAGTATAGACTCAACAGTCTGCTTACCTCCCTGGAAAACGATGCCAAACATTTAAGTTTTTGGTTTTGTGATTTTCGTGCTCAAGTCGAATATTTACAAAAGAGAAATTGTATGAAAAGCGGCCCTCAAATAGATTATTCAGCAAGCACCCGGATTTTGTCCACTGAAAAGTCTTCCCGTAAGTCGATTTGTCCCAGGATGATCGGTGAAAGCGAGAAGATAAAGAAAGTTTTTTCCATGATAGACAAGGTCTGTGATTCGGATACAACAGTCCTGATCCAGGGTGAGTCCGGTACGGGAAAAGAGTTGATTGCCAAAGCCCTGCATTATGGAAGCGCCCGAAAAAAAGGCCTCTTTATTCCGATTAATTGCGGCGCAATTCCTCCTGATCTTCTGGAAAGTGAACTTTTCGGCCATGAAAAAGGAGCTTTTACCCATGCCATACGGAGCAGGCAGGGAAGGTTTGAGCTGGCGGACGGTGGCACGGTCTTTTTGGATGAAATTGGTGAGATGAGCCCGATGCTGCAGGTTAAGATATTACGGGTTCTGCAGGAAAAAGAGTTTGAAAGAATCGGCGGCACTAAGACCATTAAATCCGACTTCCGGGTGATTGCAGCCACCAACCGCATCCTGGAAGATGAGGTTAAAAAAGGCCGTTTTCGAGAAGATTTGTATTATCGTTTGACAGTCCTGCCCATTTCCGCTCCGCCCCTGCGTGAAAGAGTGACGGATATCCCCCTTTTAGTAGATTATTTTCTTGAAAAATTAAATCATGCTAAAAAAAGATCAATTAAGGGATTCAGTCAGGATGTGATGTCTTCTTTTATGAATTATGCCTGGCCCGGAAATGTCAGGGAACTGGAAAACGTCATGGAACGGATGGTGATTCTGGCTGAAAGTGAATTTTTGACGCTTGAGGATCTGCCGGAACATTTTCTTGAGGCCCGGGACGCCGTTGTCAGTGAGATTTATGAAATTCCAGCCCAGGGATTTTATTTGAGTAAAGTGGTTGCTCATTTTGAGAAAAAATTAATCATCCAGGCTCTTGGCCAGACAAAATGGGTTAAAAACCAGGCCGCCAAACTGCTGAATGTCAATCGGACAACGCTTCTGGAAAAGATGAAACGTTTCAAGATTGTCAAGATGGTTGAAGAGTGATTTTTATCGTGGTGACGTGATGTTTTTCTCCGATCTTTTCAGGGCTCCTGCCCGGTTAATCGTGATTGTTGTGTTCCTGGCCCTGCTTTTTTCTGTCCAGTCTGCTTTTTGTGAAAACCGGTCCGCTCAGGACGCATCCATTCTGCTGCAAAAACAGGAGCACCTCTGGCAGGAAGCCCTGCAGTCCAGAAAAACAGGAACTGACAAGGATGCCGCTTCCCTGTTTTTTCGATTTTATAAAAAGTATCCGGAGACAGACCGGGGCGAAGATGCGCTCTGGTATTCCCTCACTTTGCAGAAAAGTCTGGCCTTGCAGTCAGGGAATCCGGACTGGCAGGCGCTGAAGGATAGTTTCCGTCTCTTTATCACCGAATTTCCCCAATCATCCCACCTTTCACAGGCTTACTTCGAGGTGGGAATGTCTTTTTTCCGGATGCATTATTCCCGGGAGGCTTTAACCTATTTCAAGCTTTACGCTAAACGTTTTCCCCGTGGGGAAAGAGTAGACGAGGCTCGTTTCATGCAGACTCGCTGTCTGTTGGACATTGGCAAACTTGACGAGGCCGGTGAGGTGTTCAGTCAACTCGGGCAGAGTTCCAAAAAAGTTTTTCGCCTCAGGGGACAGGCCGGAGAAGGCCATATCTTTTTCGCCCGCAAAGAGTATCACGCGGCCCTTGGTGTTTATTTGAAAATTCTTCGCCATAATCCGCAATTTTATGTGGACGATCCGGCACTGCTGTATCGCATGGGCATAGCCAACCTCAATGTCGGGAATGAAGAGGAAGGGCGCCGGAACCTCTTTATTTATTTAAATTTGGCGGGAAAAGCATCTTTTACGCCGGAAGTTCTCTTTGAGATTGCTGAAAGCTATTTGCGTGAGCAAAATGAGCAGGCAGCTCAAAAGCTCTATTTACGAATCATTGAGACAGGTACTGAGGATGGACGTGAGGTTGTGATGAGCCGGTTCCGGCTGGCCCAGTTCCGGGAGGATTATGAAGAGAAGCAGAAGGGAGACGATCAGCCCTTTCAGTCTGTTCTGGATCAGTATTATAATGATGAAATTGCCCAGGATGCCCGCTACTCACTGATCAAAAGGCACTGGGCCCGCCAGGAATATGACAGGGCTCATGATATGGGCAAGCCTTATCTGCGTTATCAAAGCGATCCTGACAGGGCTGCAGAGGTTGCGGAGCTGATGGGACGAATTTTGATTCTCAGGGTGGAACAGCTCCTGAAGGAAAAAAAATATGAAGAAGTCTACCAGCTCTATCACCGTGAATATGTTTATGTAAAAAAAGTCAAAGGTGGCAGGCTGTTGTATTTGATTGGTCGGGCCTTTGAGTCCATGGGACTGTATGATCAGGCATCGGTTGTTTATTACCGTTCCCTGGCTCTTGATCTTTCCGATGAGGACAAGATTGATATTTATCTTCATCGCTCGGAAGTTTATTTGGCGAAGAATGATCTTCAGGCCGCCCAGCGGTTGCTCAAGTATCTGCGCATGGTTTACGTGGACGAGAAAGAGATCGGTGAATTTTATTCCCTCAGCGGTCGGCTGCGGGAGGCCCAGGGACGTCCTGACGACGCTCTTGTTTTTTATAAAATGGCCGCGGCTTCTCCAACTTTTGCCGAAAAGAAGGGCAGATACGGCGGTGATTATTTGCGCTGTCTGTTTCAATTGAATCAGGTAGATGAAGTGGAAAAAATTCTCGCAGAATACCGAAAAACAGCTTACCTGACACCCATTGATCTCCAGTCCTGGTATGGTCGGCTTGGTGACGCAAACCGGACGGCCGGTGATCTGCAGGCAGCAGGTAAAGCCTACTTAGCCGCTCTTGGCGACACGATGCCTCAGGAGGGCGAACAGGCGCAGAAAATGAATCTGCGTTATGGAGATGTGCTGGTGTTATTGGGCGAGAACTCCGATAGCATAAATTATTTTGAAAGGGCGGCGGCGGGAAAAGACCCCCTGCTTAAGAAAATTGCCCTGGCGCGTCTGGAAGAGCTGGATATCAATCGGCAGGCAGCCGAGGTTGGGGGGATAGTAAAGAAATAAAGAAATAAAGAAGGCAAAGAAGGTAAAGATGAATCATTACATATTCTTTACTTCTTTATTTTTTTACTTCTTTTCCTTCTCTACCTTCGAATAGTTATAAAAATGGCAGAACAGAAACAAAGAATAGTTGTTGTTGATGACGAGCAACAGATCCGTATCGCCCTCTTCGAGACGTTAAGCGCACAGGGCTACAATGTTTCCGTGGCTGAAGACGGCCGTATGGCCCTGGAAATCATTAAACGCAACGTCCCGGATCTGGTGATCACCGACATCAGGATGCCGGAAATGGGTGGCTTGGATCTGCTGCATCGGATCAAGGCACAATTTCCAGCCCTGCCGGTGGTGATCATGACCGCTTATGCTACGGTAGATACGGCTGTACTGGCTATGAAGCAGGGAGCTTTTGATTACATCCTGAAACCTTTTTCCGATGAGATGATTATGGAGACTGTGACCAGGGTATTCAGGCAAACTGCCCGGCAGGCTGAACCCGTGAGGATGCTTTCGCGAAAAAAGAAAAAAAATCGCACCAAAGACAAACCTATTATTGGTCGGGACGAAAGGTTGCTCCGCATCATGGAAAAAGCACGCAGTGTGGCGTCGAGCAAGGCGACAGTGCTGCTTCTCGGAGAATCCGGCACCGGCAAGGAGGTTTTTGCCCGTTATCTTCATAATAAAAGTGATCGGCGAAACGGTCCCTTCGTGGCCCTGAATTGCGCGGCCCTGCCCGAGGGTCTTTTGGAAAGTGAGCTGTTCGGCCATGAGAAAGGAGCCTTTACCGGGGCTATTTCCAGCAAGAAAGGCAAATTTGAGCTGGCGGATGGCGGCACTTTACTCCTTGATGAGATCAGCGAGATTCCCCTTCATCTGCAGGCAAAGCTTTTACGGGTTTTGCAGGAGGAAGAAGTTGACAGGCTGGGCGCCAAGGGGCCGGTGGAAATCGATGTTCATGTGCTGGCCACAAGCAATCGTAATCTGGAACAAGCGGTTGAGGAAGGGCGTTTCCGCCAGGATCTTTATTACCGTCTGAACGTTATTCCCCTTCGTCTTCCTGCTCTGCGGGAACGTCGGCAGGATATCCCCCTTTTGACGGATTTTTTTGTTGAAAAAATTTCAATTCAGTACGGCAAAGAAGTCAAGAAACTGTCACGCGACGCCCAGCAGCGGTTTCTGAACTACTTGTGGCCCGGCAATGTCCGGGAGATGGAAAACCTGGTTGAGAGGGCTGTGCTTCTCTCCGGAAGCGATGAACTGGAAGTGTGGGATTTCTGGGATGAGGACAGCGGCGTTCCCGGCAGTTTGGTCGATGATTTTGCCGGGAGGCCGGAATCTGTGGAAAAGGGTAGGGAGGACAGCGGAAAAAACAAAGACGGTCGCCATGGTACGGTTTCCACTGAACCGATCATGCCTTTAAAAGATGTTGAGCGTCAAATGATCCTGCAGGCCCTTCAAAAAACTGACGATAACCGGACCCATGCCGCCAAAATGCTGGGCATCAGTGTGAGAACTTTGCGTAACAAGCTACATGAGTATAGAACCGGTGGATTTATTTCATGAACATCCTCAATATCCGTATTTTACCTCATTTCATAAACTTCGCTCTATTCAAGGGCTGATCCGATACATCCTGGATACATTACTTTTTTCTTTTTTTTCAGATCTAGCAAGGCCTGTTTTCTTCTCCGGCATGCAAATTGCTATTTTAACCAAAATAACAATGAATAGCCGGACAGGAGAAAAAAATGCCGATTAATAAACTTTTTGGTGGAAATATCCCTTTGATGGGCCAGGCTCTGAACCTGCGCTCGGAGAGACAAGGATTGATTCAGTCAAATATCGCCAACCTTGAAACACCCGGTTACAAAGTACAGGAATTTTCTTTTGATAATGTCATGAAAACCGTAATGGCCGGCCAGGGAACCTTGAGCCAGACCCATGATAAACATCTTGCTCTTGATCCTGTTGATGTCAGCCGTGGTCATGATTTTAAAAAAGAGGATCGTCCTGTTGATATTGATGAGGAAATGCTCAAACTTTCAGAAAATCAGCTGATGTATGAGATTGCCAGCAGGCTGATTGGCAAGAAATTCGACGGTTTGAAATATGCCATTGAAGAAGGAGGGAAATAAGCCATGGATATCCTGACGGCAATGAAGATCAGCGGTTCCGGCCTCAAGGCTGAACGGGCCCGCCTGAATATCGCGGCCATGAACCTGGCCAACGCCAACACTACCCGCACCATGGAAGGCGGTCCTTACAGGGCAAAATCGGTTGTTTTCGGGGCCAGGCCGGTTGATTCTTTTCAGCAAACCATGGATTCGGTTTCTTCCCGGTTGCGCAGGGTCGATGTTGTTGAGGTCGTGGAAGACGATAAGCCTTTCAAGGAAGTCTATGAGCCATCCCACCCGGATGCCGATGAAAATGGTATTGTCCGGTTTCCCAATGTGGATGTGACCGAACAGATGGTTGATGTGATAGGCGCCCGCCGTGCCTATGAGGCTAATGTTACGGCACTGGACGCGGTCAAGAGTATGGCTTTGAAAGCGCTGGATATAAGTAGAAGGTAAAGGACAGAAGGTAGGGAAGGTAAAGAAGTAATGAATTAGAAGGGAAATAAAATGAATACATTACCATTACAGCAAATCAGTCCGTCAGCCGCATCATTAACGGATGGAAAAGTTAAAACTGTCGACAGTGGTTTTGGCGAGGTTTTGCAGAAATCGATTGATTCGGTCAACGGGAATATCGAGGAGGCAAACAACCTCACCAGTGGATTGGTTTCCGGACAGCACGCCCGTATCCATGAAACCATGATCGCTATTGAAAAGGCGGATGTCACGTTTAAGCTGATGACAAAGGTTCAGCAGAAGGCCATTGCCACCTATGAAGTGATTATGAGGATGCAGCTTTAGGGTTGGTTGAATTTGTTTTATTGGTTTGACTAGTTGAGCTGGTTTGGCTGGTTCAACCAATCGAACCAGTATAACCAATTCAACTAGTTTAACCAGTCCAACCAGGTAAACCAATATGGCATCACCCAAGGAAATATTTGAACAGGCCCGGGATATTCTCAAGCAACTGACGCTGATCCAGAAGATAGTGGCCGGCGTGATTGTTGCCGTTGTCCTGGGCGTTCTGTTAAGTTTGAGTTTTATGGGCACAGAGACCAGTTTTAAGGTTCTGTACAGCGGTTTGACTCCTGAAGACGCAGCAAGTGTAGTTGCCCGGCTCAAGGAGTCGCGTATGCCCTATGAACTTGCTGAAAACGGTTCAGCGGTCCTTGTCCCGGCCGGGCAGGTTTACGAGACCAGGCTGACTATGGCTGGTGAGGGGTTGCCCAGGGGAGGCGGGGTAGGTTTTGAGATTTTTGACCAGACCAGTCTCGGCACCACGGATTTTGTTCAGCGCCTCAACTATCAGCGTGCCCTGCAGGGTGAACTGGCCCGGACAATCAGCGGGTTTCGTCAGGTCAAGAGTGCCAGGGTCCATATTGCTACCCCGAAGGAATCTGTTTTTATTGAAGACACCAAGCCAACTTCCGCCTCGGTCAGTGTAGCGCTTGCGGGACGCGAAAAGCTCTCCAAGAGTGAAATTCAAAGTATTGTTAATCTTGTGGCCAGCGCAGTGCCGAATTTGTCAACAAAGAATGTGACCGTGGTGGACACTTTGGGGCGTCTGCTTTATCGGCAGGCTGAGGATGAGGCAGCATTGCTGTCCTCCTCCCAGCTTGAGTATCAGGTTAAGGTCGAACACAATCTGCAAAATAAAGTTGAAAGCATGCTGGAACAGGTTGTGGGCGTCAATAAGGTTCAGGCCAGGGTAACCGCCGAGATTGATTTCAGTGAGGTGGACATGACCGAGGAAAATTTTGATCCGGAAGGTCAGGTGATTCGCAGTGAACAGCTCATGCGGGAGAGAGACGGCAGTGAAGATTTTGCCGCAGGGATCCCCGGAGTTAAGGGGCAACTGGCGACTTACACCGAGGCGGGTGAAGGCGGTGAAGACGACTACAATTCTCGTCGTGAAAATATCACCCGTAATTTTGAAATCAGCAAAAAAATACGGAAGACAAAAGAAACACCCGGAGCAATTACCCGGTTGTCCGTGGCAGTCATGGTTGATGGTCATTATGATAAAAATGAGGACAAAGAAGGTACGGTAACCCGGAAATATCAGGCCCGGACAGCCGAGGAACTGTCCTATTTTACTAAATTGACCAAAAATGCCATTGGCTTTGACGAGGAACGCGAGGATCAGGTTGATGTCGTCAGCATGCCGTTTTATCTCTCCTCCCTGGTGGAACCCGAGCCTGATAAAATGGAAAAATGGCGGACCCTGGCTGAACATCTGGTCATGCCCTTTGTTATTCTGCTTCTGTCGGTTGGTTTTCTCCTCTTTATTGTGAAACCGTTTTTCCGGTTGATGAGTGAACAGCAGGTTGGGGCGCAACGTGCCGCAGTCTTGGCGGAGAAGGGGCTTACTGAAGAGGAATTGGAGGAAGAAGAGTTGAAATTGCAGCCCTTGGGCATGACGGATCAGGAACGGATTTATAAATTGGCCCAGAGTGACCCGGACAGGGCTGCTGATTTGGTGCGACGCTGGTTGCGGGAAGAGGGATAAGAAATGGCCAGGAAAGAGCCTCTTGCGGATAATCTTAGCGGATCGGAAAAGGCGGCGGTTTTTTTGCTGACCTTGGGAGAAGATTTTACCTCCCAGGTTTTTCAACGTCTTGATGATGATGAGATCAAAGCCGTTGGTCGGCAGATGTCTAAGATGGATCATGTGGACAAGGAGGATATTGCCGCTCTGCTCAGTGAATTTCGTTCCGATGAAGGCGGCACGGAACTTTATTTCTCCGGTAACGATATGTTGGAGGCTGCCCTGAAAAGAGGGCTCAACACTGAAAAGGCCAATGCGATACTTAATGATATTCGTTCGGACTGGCGCTTGACTCTTTTTCAAAAGGCCAGAAAGCTTGAGCCCAAGGTCCTTTATAATTTTCTTCGTAACGAGCACCCACAGACCGTTGCTCTGGTTCTTTCCGTCCTTGATGTGAATCAGTCCGCCGCAATTCTGGCTGAGTTGAAGGAAGAGACCCAGGTTGAGGTGGTCGTGCGCATGGCTGAACTCGACAAGGTCAGTCCGGATATCCTGGTTGAAGTCGACCGGGTCCTGCAGGAAGAGCTTCTTTCTGTGGAGGGAATGGAAGGCCAACGTCTGGGAGGTGTCGAGGCCGTGGCTGAGATGCTGAACAATGCGGATCGCGCCCTTGAATCTCAGATTCTTGAAGGAGTGGAAGAGTATCGTGAAAGTCTGGCCGAGGACATTCGCAGGCTTATGTTTGTCTTTGAGGATCTTCTTACGGTTGATGATCGTGGAATCATGTCTATTTTGAAGGAAGTTTCCACGGATGATTTGAAACTGGCCCTGAAAACCTCGTCGGATGAGTTGAAGGACAAGATTTTTGGCAATATGTCTTCAAGGGCGGTGGAAATGCTCAAAGAGGATATGGAGATTATGGGACCCACCCGTTTGAAGGATGTTGAAGGATCGCAGCAGGCCATTATTAAGATTGCCAAGCGTCTGGAGCAGGAAGGTAAAGTTCAGCTGATGAAAGGTGGTGGCGGGGATGATGAATTTGTCTAGTGTTATTAAAATCCACGGTGACGGGAGTTCATTGGATGGCCTGGAATCTTCCCTGCCGAATCTTGAAAACAGCGGTGAGTTTGTTTCTTATGAATCTCTTTGGCATGATCAGGACGGAGGTGCGGAGGAGATTGGCCTTACTGTTGCCGAAAAAATGAGGATGGAGCAGGAACGGATTCAATCAGAGAATGAAGAGATGATTGAAAAGGCCAGTGCCGAGGCGGCGGAAATAGAGAAGCAGGCTTATGACAAGGGTTTTGCCGGGGGTGAGGAGGAAGGCAGGGCTTCCGGCCGGGCGGAATTTGACGATCGAATGCTTCAGGCCGCAAATTTGATCAGGGAGTTGGAAATGGCGCGGTCTGATGTCCATCGCCGCTATGAAGAGGATTTGCTGCCGCTGATTCAGACCATGGTTGATCGTCTGGTCAATCATGAAGTGTCGGTTAATTCGCAGGTGATTGTGGCCTGTCTGCGGGATGCTATGGAGTATGTTGTCGCCCGGTCCAAGGTCAAGGTGCATCTGCATCCCATCGATTTTGAACGGATCAACAAAATGGAACAGGACGACCCACAGCCTCTTGCCGGCAGGCAACAGGTGGAGTTGGTCGCGGATCCTGATATTTCCGAAGGCGGTTGTTTCCTGGAAACTGAATTCGGTGAAATTGACGCGACCCTTGAAAATCGCCGAGAGCAACTGTATGAGGCGGTTGATAGGGCCTTTCAGGCGGCGATTGAGGATTAGTCTGATTAGTTGAATTGGTTAAACTTGTTTTATTTGTTTGATTGGTTCGGCTGGTTAGATGTGGGAAGATGATGCAACCAAAACACAACCAATTCAACGAATAAAACCAGTCAAACCAGTTAAACAAATCAACCCATGAATCTATCCACATGCATCCAGTCAGCTGAAAATGCTTCCCTTGTCTCGGTCCGGGGCCGGGTCAGCCAGGTAATCGGCATGGTGATTGAAAGCCATGGGCCGGGCATTCCGGTGGGCAGCATCTGTGAAGTGGATGTCTTTCGTGGCCGGAAGCGGGTGCCGGCCGAGGTTGTCGGTTTCCGTGACGGAAAGGTGTTGCTCATGCCTTTGGGTGAGATACGGGGTGTGGAGCCCGGCGCTGCGATCAGGATGGTGGGAGGACAGGCCATGGTGCCCGTGGCGGAATCCCTGCTGGGCCGGGTGATTGACGGCCTGGGAAATCCAATCGATAACAAGGGGCCTCTTGATTTTGGCCGGGAATATCCTCTTTATGCAGAACCGTTGAACCCCATGGATCGGCAACGAATCCTGGAGCCGGTTGATGTCGGGGTCAAGGCCATAAATGGTCTTTTGACTCTTGGCAAGGGCCAGCGTATCGGTATTTTGGCTGGTTCCGGAGTGGGCAAGAGTACACTCCTCGGCATGATCGCCAAACATACTGCGGCCGATATCAGTGTCATCGCCCTGATTGGTGAGCGTGGCCGGGAGTTGAAGGATTTTATCGAACGTGATCTTGGTGAGGAAGGGCTGGCCAGGTCGGTTGTGGTGGTGGCGACCTCGGATCAACCGCCGCTGGTTCGGATGCGGGGGGCCTATCTGGCCATGGCCATTTCCGAGTTTTTCAGGGATCTGGACCGGGATGTGATTTTGATGATGGATTCCGTTACCCGTTTTGCCATGTCAAGCCGGGAAGTGGGGTTGGCCATTGGCGAACCGCCCACATCGAGGGGCTATACACCCTCTGTTTTTTCCCAGCTTCCCAAGCTGCTTGAACGGGCCGGCACCTGTGCGGGCAAGGGCAGCATCACCGGCATTTATACCGTACTGGTTGAGGGTGATGATATGAACGAACCCATTGCCGACGCCGTTCGTTCCATTGTTGACGGCCATGTGATCCTTTCGCGTGATCTTGCCAGCCGGGGGCATTACCCGGCTATTGAAATTCTCGGCAGTGTCAGCCGCTGCATGACCGATGTGGTTCCCGGGGAGCAGAGTGAAGCTTCCCATCGTTTTCTTGATATGCTTGCCACCTACAGACGTTCAGAGGATTTGATCAATATCGGCGCTTATACCGCCGGCAGTAATGCGAAAATTGATCAGGCCATTGACATGATTGACGGCCTCAATGATTATCTCAAACAA
>JAGHCC010000233.1 GCA_021160685.1 Desulfobulbaceae bacterium
GCATTAGGGGGTTACCCTGACATCAAAGCGCGGCGCCTTCAGCATGCGCTGAATGTTCTCCTTGAGGTCAATCTGGTCTGGATTTTTCACATCTTGAGACATGAGTTTGGCAAACAGGTCTTCCTGTTCAACAGGATGAGTGTACTCCTCGGGTGTTCCATCTTTGAGTTGCACGTGCGCGGCCCAAGGGATAAAATAGTTGGTTGGCGGGAAACCATCATATTCCGAGATGTCAATATTAAGACCGGCAATATAGAGAAGGCTTCTCCCAGCGTATTCATCCCCACATCGGATCGACTCGATGACCCTGGCAAATTCCAGTTGGATATTGGTCTTTGCCGCCCGCAGAGATGGGTATTTGGCGCTGACAATGTCAGGCATAAATTCGATCAGGTTTCTTTCCAGCAAAAGAGACTCATCAGTTTCATGAAAGTGTTCTTTGAAAAAGAAAAGGTCTGCTGTCAAAAATTTGCCGATGCTCTCTCCCTGACCGGATTTCCACTCATATCCCTGTGCGTCAAGACGTTTTTTAAAGGCAGGGGAAACCTCGTAGCTCTGAGTAGTGCTTGCTTGAGAGACCGGCCGGATAATTCCCTGACTGTCCCCCTCGACAATATTTGAAAGTTTCATGACAAGCCCCCGTTCCACAGGATGGTAGCCAAAGTCAATAAAAAAATTTTTTACCGTGATCAAGTAACGCCCGTCTTCGTCCCGCCGAAGGAAAATACGGTCGCGGGCAAAATGGTAGAGATCTAAATATGGTGTGATAACATGCGTAAGTTTGCCACAGGAAACGCAAAGATTGTCGCCGGATACCTGTGGCCTGTGGTAGGTGCCATACCCACCGGTATCAGGGTCATAGCCGACGTGACTGGCCTGGACGATCACCAGGTCGTCCCCATGGTGGGAATGGGGACCGTGCCGATCGACAGCCAGCATACCGCCGACCCGGCCGTGATTAAAGGGAAATGTGCCGAAATGTTTAGTGAGAAGGATAATCGGTAATCCCTGATTTTCATCAGAGCAAAAGGCCCGGGACGGCATAATATGCCCCTTGTGAAAGCCGAGTTCTTTGCAAAAATTGTAGAGTCTGGGGACAAATTCAGGATAGGGTATGGCCAGGCCGTTAACTCTGAATGGGGCCACTTCTTTTACAACGAATGGATCCCGGTATTTGTTTAGCATCATTTCCTCCTTGTTATATTCTTTGACAAAAAACCATGTTTCGTAGAGATACAAGCACAAGGTCTACGTTTATCAAGGGTATTAAAAAGATTACACAAAAACAGTTGGTTCAGCAAAAAATGGTATACAGACTACGTAACCGTTCACCAGAGTCTACAAGATTACGAAAAACTCGGGCTGTAATCGTTTACCAGTGCCTCCCCCTTCGAAGTCTCACAAGCTCACTATCTGAAAAAGGGGATTTGTTTATAGGTTGCCACCAACTTGTTGAAAATTACAAAAACCCTCTATAAATGACGTAAAATTCATACCAAAAATAATCCCGAACCAAAATGCAAAATTTTTATATCCCACAGGAATATCAAACTTATTCTCCGAAAACAACTGAAAAAAATTCTCGTACGGGCAATGATGTCATGATTTTTTTGGATAGTCATCTCCATCTCCAGAATAAAAGAATCATGCCCCGGTCTGCGGAAATCGTCAGCAAGGCGGTAAAACGAGGTGTCGTCAAAATGATCTGCAATGCCACATCGGAAAGGGACTGGCAAGACGTGCTTGATCTGGCCAAAGAGCATAATGCGGTGTATCCTTTTCTCGGCATTCATCCCTGGTATGGTGACACCGTCGAAAAAAAGTGGCTGGACAGGCTGACCACTACGGTCCAAAAAAATTCCGTTGGCATTGGCGAAATCGGCCTTGACCGGGTCTGCAAAACTGATTTTCTTCAGCAGGAGAAAATTTTCCTGGCCCAGCTTGAACTTGCCAGACAGCAACGTTGTCCGGTGGCAATCCACTGTGTCAAGGCATGGGGAAGGCTTGTGGAAATCCTTTCTGACTTTCAGTCACACATTCCCGCTATCATGATCCATGGTTTTGCGGGTTCAAGAGAGACCATGGAACGATTGACCAGGATGGGGATTTTCATCTCCTTTTCAACTCAGCTTGCTCATCCGGCCAGAAAAAAACTGCGCGATGTTTTTCTCCAGACGCCCCTTGACCGGATCCTGCTGGAAACCGATTCTCCCAATCAGTTCTGCGCTGAATTGGCCAAATTAAGTGCCGCAGAAAAACAAACAGCTCTAATGAAAAAAACAAAAGTTAACGAACCGGCCGTTATCCCTGCCCTGTATCATTATGGCGCCGCATTACGTGGAATAAAACTAGACGATTTCACTAAATCCCTATGGAAAAATGGAAAGATTTTCACGAATTGAGAGGCTGATCGGCGCTGATAAGCTGGCCCGATTGCAGGACCGGCTTGTCACCATTGTCGGCCTGGGCGCGGTTGGCGGTTATGCCCTGGAAGGACTGGCACGCTCCGGTATCCGTCATTTCAGACTGATTGACTTTGACGTGATCTTGCTGGAAAATATCAATCGCCAGATTCTGGCCCTGGAATCCACTCTGGGCCAGGCCAAGACTAAAGCCGCATCTTGCCGCGTCAAGGGGATCAATCCCGCATGTGAGGTGGAAGAGCTTAATTTATTTGTCGATCAGCACTCCCAGCAACAGGTTCTTACGCCCAGGCCGGATCTGCTGATTGATGCTATTGACACAATCGGCCCGAAGATCGAATTACTGGCTGCGGCCTGGCAGCAGGGAGTTCCGGTTATTTCTTCCATGGGCGCGGCCTTAAGGACTGATCCTGCCCTGATCCGAACCGCAGATCTTTTTGAGACCACTCAATGCCCTCTGGCCCGCCGTATGCGTAAAAAACTGCGGGGCCGCGGCATTGGCCAGGGCATCACCTGTGTATATTCTCTGGAAGTGGCTCATTCCGGCTTTCAGAAGCAGAGCTCCGTCAGCCAGGATGAGGAACCCGGCACCGGAAAGCGGATTATGGGCAGCCTGCCGACAATTACGGCAATATTTGGGTTGACCATGGCTAATCTGGCTTTGGCTCGGTTGACTGATGGCTGAAATATAAAAAAAGAACATCGAACGTTCAGGTAAGCGAAGACTCCGACATCGAATGATGAATGCAAAAAATGAAGAAACAAATCTATAACCTTGAAGAAAGGCTGCTTGAGTACTCGGTGCGAATTATAAAGGTCGTTGAACAACTGTCAAACAGCAAAGCAGGTAACCATGTTGCGGGTCAATTGTTAAGGTCGGGGACTTCGCCTTATCCAAACCATGGTGAGGCCCAGGCGGCGGAGTCTCCAAGGGACTTTATTCATAAGCTTCGGATTTCGTTAAAGGAACTCAGGGAGACTGAACGCTGGCTCAAACTCATTAAGCGAGTACCACTGATTAAAAAGCCTGAGCTACTGGATAGTCTTTTGCAAGAGACAGAAGAATTAATCAAAATTTTCGTAACAAGTATCAAAACGGCTGGAAAAAAAAAGAATTAGTTCTTCAAGTTTTTCATTCGATGTTGGACGTCGGAGTCTTCGCTTACCTGGACGTTCGATGTTCAAATTTTGTTTTGATAGGCGGCCAATGATGTTAGAATTAAACCCGAATGTAAAAAAATTAACGTCGAACATTGAACGTCCAACATCGAA
>JAGHCC010000218.1 GCA_021160685.1 Desulfobulbaceae bacterium
ATTTTACCTTTACCGGGATCTCGACCACAACAGAAACCGGCCGCGGCGGAACCATCAATGCAAACATCAAAAACAACCTGATTCTGACCGCCGACGGCGGCATCCGAGCCAATACCCTGGGAGACGGAACCGGAGGCGGCATTGATCTTTCAGCCGGAAATTTCAACCTGAATAACGGCGGCATTATCAACAGTTCCAGTACCGGCAGCGGTGACGCCGGCAGTATTGCACTCAGCGCCGCCGATTCACTGCTTATGGATCACGCCGCAATCACAACCGAGGCCAGTACCGAGGCCGACGGCGGCAACATCAAGATTTCCGTTAAAGATCTGCTCAGCCTCTATTACAGTGAAATCACCTCCAGCGTCGGCGGAGGCCCGGAAACCACCGGCGGCAATATCAATATCGACCCAATCTTCGTGGTACTGAACCACAGCCAGATTGTAGCCAACGCCTATGCTGGAACCGGCGGCAACATTGACATTATTGCCGATACCTTCCTGGCTGATCCGCAAAGCATCGTCGATGCCTCATCAAAACTCGGCGTCAGCGGCACGGTTAACATTCAGGCACCGATCACCAGCATCAGCGGCTTGGTCAGTCCGCTCAATTCAGAATTTGTCAATGCGTCAGAACTCCTGCGGGGACGCTGCATGGCGCGGTTGCGCGAAGGTGGAACCTACAGCAGTTTTATCGTCGGCGGCCGTGACGGCCTGCCGTTCGAACCTGGCACTCTATTACCCGGCACCTATTGAAATTGAGAGGGAATATGACTCTGTCCGCCAAGAACAAAAGACCGAAAAGCAGTTATCTATTAAACAATTTACAAATTAGAGAGTTTGCCCCACGGCACCGGGCGCACATATTTGTACTCATCACGGCCGCTGCAATTATCGTTTTGTCTGCGCTGCCGGCGCTCTGCCAGTCATCGGTGCTTAATTACACCGGTCGTACCCAAGAGAAACGACCGGAACTTCTCGAAAAACGCCCGACCGAAACAAAACCTGACATCATCCTTCCGGCGCCACCTGAGCCGCCGACAGAAGGCTTACGAAAATCACTCGGAAAAAGTATCCTCGTCAATAAAATTAAGGTTATCGGAGCAACGATTTTCACCCGGGATGAGATCGGCGCAATCACTTCAGCATATGAAAGCCGCCGCCTGACAATGGAGGATATGGAGTCCCTGTGCCGCGAACTGACCCTGCTCTATGTAAAAAACGGCTATATAAATTCAGGTGCCGTCATTCCCGACCAGCAGATAACCGACAATCAGTTAAACCTTGAGATTATTGAAGGTAAACTTGCGGCCATCAACATTGAAAAGAGCGGCAAATTCACAGCCTCCTACCTCAAAAAACGTATCGGTCTGGGTGCGGGCGACCCTCTCAACATCGTCCAACTCCAGAAATGCCTGCAGCTTCTCCAACAGGATCCGCGCATCCTGAAAATCAAGGCTGAGCTTAAACCCGGAGCCAGACCCGGTGAAGCTGAATTGAGTCTGAATGTGGATGAGAAACCGCCGGTTTCGTTATGGCTCTCTTTCAACAACTATCAATCGCCAACAATCGGCGAAGAGCGCGGCATGGCATCATTCGAGCATATGAACCTGACCGGCCATGGCGATATATTGAGACTCACCAGTGAGTATTCTGAGGGAGTCAAACGGTTTATCGACATCGATTACACCCTCCCGGTCAATGCCTATGACACCACCCTCCAATTCAGATATACATACAATGACCAGGACGTAGTCGATGATATTTTCGGCCCGCTTGACATCAAAAGCAAAGAGGAAATATACGGACTCACCCTGAGACATCCCTTCTACCGTTCACTGACCCAGGAATTTGCCCTCTCCCTCTCGATCGACAGGGAGACTAATGAAAATTATATGCTGGGAGAGCGCTTCTCCTTCTCACCCGGTGAAAAAAACGGCCGCTCCACCGTTGCCCCGCTGCGCTTTTCCCAGGAATGGCTCTACCGGACGCAACAACAGGTCATTGCCGCCCGTTCCCGCTTCTCTTTCGGTCTGGATGCCTTCGGTGCAACTATCAATCATGGCGATATCCCCGACGGCAAATTCTTCGCCTGGCTGGGCCAGTTTCAGTATGCACGGATTCTCGACTTCCTCGACATACAGCTGCTTGCCCGGCTCGACATTCAATATGCCGACCGCTCCCTGCTGCCAATAGAGCAGATGGGTATCGGCGGCCGGTATTCGGTGCGCGGCTACCGGGAGAACTGGATGGTCACCGACCAGGCGCTGGTCGCTTCACTGGAGAGCCGTATCCCTCTGGTTAATGGCGTGCGCTGGGCCGATTATCTGCATTTTTGCCAATTCATTGACTACGGCGCCGGTGACAATGTCGACTATCCGTCACCGTCACCATCCGCTATTTACAGCGTCGGACTCGGTTTCAGGTGGGGCAGTGAGATATCAAAACTGCCCTTCGGAATGCATGCCGATGCTGAAATCTACTGGGGCTACCAGCTCCGCGACGTTGATGATCCCGACAACGGCCCGCAAAATAATGGTGTACATTATCAACTCGCCATCACCGGACATTTTTAGGTAAATAGGTATGAAGATGCTCTCAAAGATAATCCGGCAGCAAATGCGATCAGCTCTTTTTTGCCCTCTGGCAACAATTCCTTACCGGCATGCTCTCCTGAGCCTGTTTATCGGCCTGACTCTGCTGGGTACCACTGCCTGCGTCACGTCTAACCGAACCGTCGTACAAGCTCCCGGCCCGGAATTGATGGAACAGGGTGCAACCGCATTCCGCCAGGGAAGATTTGGCGATGCCGGCGCAAGTTTCACTGCCGCAAATCAATGGTTCAAACAGCATCAGGATGCAGAGAAACAATATGAGGCGCTCATCTCAGCAGGCCAGGCAAACTGCTTTACAGGCATGTACCGACAGGCACTTAAAAATATGGAAGCGGCTCTCAAGCTGGCCGGAACCCTCCAGGATAAAGGCAAAACCGCGAAGGCATTAAGCGCCATCGGCAATATCTATCTTGCGCTCGGAGATATGCCATTATCATTACAAAACCTTACTGATGGACTGGCTCTCGCCCGAGAGGCGAATGCCTCTCGGGTGGTTGCGGTCAGCCTCAACAACCTGGGAAATCTTTATCTGGCGCAAAAAAAGTATGACCTTGCCATCACAAATTACCGGGAGGCGGAGCTTGCCGGCACCCAGGCAGGTAATAATCTGCTGACAGCCCAGGCCCTAATCAACTGGGCGGCGGCAGCCTGGCGTGCGGGTTACTCCGACCAGATTAAACAACTGCTCGAACGCGCCGAACAACACTTGAACAACTGTGAAGATTCTACAGCCAAAGCCTATGCACTTATCAACACGGCCCTGATTTATGCCGATTTACGTACCCGATTTCCAAAACAGGCCCAGGAGCTGTCACTTGCAGCGGTTAACACTTACAACCGTGCCTTGGCCGTCACCCGCAGCCTTAATGACCAACGGACCGCATCTTATGTCTATGGCAACCTCGCCAAACTTTACGAAAACGAGGAACAATACCGGGAAGCCCTTGAATTAACACGACAAGCCGCTTTTTCGGCACAGCGTAGTAACGCGCCCGAAGCCCTGTATCAATGGAACTGGCAAAACGGCAGAATCTTCGCCAAACAGGGGCAACTTGATGCCGCAATTCGCTCATACCGGTTGGCAATACTTGATTTGAAATCTATCAGGAACGAAATCTCCTCCGGTTATGCCGCCGTTCCGTGTTCATCCTCAGCTTATCGAACCACCGCCAAAAAAATCAGTTCCGAGCTGGTCGATCTGCTGCTCCAGCGAGCTTCCAGAAAACAGCCGGACGAAGATATCGAACCACTTCTTATTGAAGCCCGGGATACCCTTGAAATTTTGAAAGTGTATGAACTGCGGGAGTACTTCAAGGATGACTGTCTGGATGTAGCCCGAAATGTGGAGAAAAAAATTGATGTTATTTCAAAACGAGCCGTGATCATCTACCCGGTGTTACTCCCGGATCGGGTTGAACTGCTGGTGAGTTTTGCCGGGAAACTTAAACGTTATACTCTGCCGGTCGGCGTTGACGAACTGAGTCAGGAAGCACTCATCTTCCGTAAAACCCTGATGAAGAGAACCAGCTGGGAATTTCTTCCGCATGCGCAAAAACTTTATGATTGGCTGATCCGACCACTGGAAAATGATCTTCAGGCAATTCCTGTCGATACGCTGGTATTCGTGCCCGACGGCCCTTTGCGGAGCATCCCTATGTCGGCCCTGCATGACGGAAAACAGTTCCTCATCAACCGCTACCCGGTGGCCATAACACCGAGTCTCATCTTAACCGACCCGCAACCGGTCAAGCACGATGGTACCAGGCTGCTGGCTCTGGGCATAACTGAACCGGTCCAGGGTTTTCCCGGCCTGCCCTATGTCGCAGATGAGCTTAAGGCTATCAGAGAGATATACGGCGGCGAAACTTTACTGAACGATCAATTCAGCGGCAGCAGCCTGGCAGAATCTCTTAAAAAAGAGCCTTACAGCATTGTTCATATCGCCTCGCACGGTCATTTCGGTAACGACGTGGACAACACCTTTCTCCTCGCTTTCGACGAAAAATTAACCATGAAGCGGGTGGGGCAGTATGTGGGGCTTTACCGGTTCCGAGAGGAACCGCTGGATCTGATTACTTTAAGCGCCTGCGAAACCGCGGTCGGTGATGACCGGGCCGCCCTGGGCCTGGCCGGGGTCGCGGTTCGGGCCGGAGCCCGCAGTGCCTTAGCAACCTTGTGGCATGTAAATGATCCTGTATCATACGAGCTGGTCGTTGAATTTTACCGGCAACTGAGTAGCCCGGAATGTTCCCGGGCAGTAGCCTTGCAGCGGGCCCAGATCAAACTGATGAAGCAAGAACAATATGAACACCCCGGTTACTGGGCCCCGTTTCTGTTGATTAACAACTGGTTGTAAAACTGAGACGGTAAATGGAAACAGCGATACCAGTAACCGCTTTGAAGACAGGTTCCTTCCCCCTGAGAAAAAAGGAAAATCTCATATGCAATCTCATTCAGTTACAAGTATGCGATTCATGCTTGAATATCAAAGGGGAGATATTATTTTTGAACAGGCAAGTGAGGGCGACGAACTCTTTGTCATCATCTCCGGAACAGTAGCCATATCACAGAAACAGGACAGTGGATTTAAAAATCTGGTAACCTTGGAGGAGGGCGAAATTTTCGGTGAAATGGCGCTTGTTGACCGGGTTCCCAGAACCGCAAGAGCAACAGCCAAGCAAAACAATACCCGCCTGATCGTCATAAATCAGCCCCGGTTCATCTATCTTGTAAGTCAGCAACCGGTATTTGCGCTGACCATTATGCAGGTTTTGTGTGAGCGTATCCATTCCATTGAAAACAGATACGAACTGCTGCTAAAGAAGATGAGCGGGAGCGACAGATGAAAGAACTCTCGCGAAAAATCAGAAAGCTCAGGCCGGACATTTTCCAGCTGGCTGGCAGAATGCCAGATTGTCATTCATATGTAATCAAGGGCACCGATAAAAATATCATGATAGATACCGGCCTGCCCTTTGCGGGCGACGCGATTCGGGCCGGCCTGAACGAGATTGGTCTGGCAGTTGACGATATCGATCTTGTCATTCTGACCCATGAGCATCTCGACCATATCGGCAGTGCTCCGATTTTTTTTGCTACGGCAATGATTGCAAGCCACCGGCTGGCGGCGATGAAAATTCGACTCCGGGATGAATTCGCAATGATGAACCAACTTTTCGGATTGTCGGCAGACGGGTTTCGCGTGGATATCTGTCTTGAAAGCGGGTCGGTCATTCACACCGGAAATTACAGCTTTACGGTTATCCACACGCCCGGCCACAGCTCCGGCAGCATCTGTCTCTATGAACCGGAGCAACGCCTGATTTTTTCTGGCGATACGGTTCTGACCGAAGGGAATATCGGTGGCGTTTTCGGCTCCGGAAGCATCAGCGATTATATCGAATCCATCGAGCGGCTGCAGATGTTGAAGGTAGATAATTATTATCCAGGTCATGGACCGGCGTCAAAAGATCCAACTGCAGAGCTGCAGGCAGCTATCGACCGAGCGACAACAATTCTGGCCGATTCCAAGGAACTTTTTAACGTGGTTCGGGCAAAGAACAAATTTGAGCATATCCGGGAATACATGAAACATTTGAATGATTAGCAGCTCAGGTTAAGTATCACGAAACCGTTTCAGATCCTCAAGATCCCTTTCCAGCCCCATCTCTTCAAACAGAGTCATTGCCTTTTCCAGATATCCATTTGCATCGATTCCGTTGAGTTTTCTGTATCGGCTCCCGGGATCAAGCATCCGCTTGCCAACCTCAAAACAGGTCCGGGAAAGGTCAGGCCTGGCACCCATCCGTTCCCCCTCAGCAATTGCTCGGCTCCAATATTTCATGGCTTTGCCCTGCTTTTCAACCAGCCAGAAATAATCCCCCATGAGTTTGTAAGTAGAAGTACGGGACGGTGCATATTTACGAACATTTTCTAGCGCTTTCCCCCCGCTTTGCCGGGCTCTCTTTTTAAGCATCCGCACATCTGCATATCTTCCTGAACCCGTAACTTTTCTTAATACACTCATGTCATTAA
>JAGHCC010000322.1 GCA_021160685.1 Desulfobulbaceae bacterium
GGTCAGGGTCGAAATCGAAACTCCCGGTTTCAGCCAGGTGATTCGCCAGTTTCCGCAGATTAACAGCACAGCCCGGATAGAGCCGTCCCATCTCCTTCTCGATCCTTATATCTTCAATGATGTTGATCAGGTTTTTCAGATAAGGGTTGTGGTCGTCTCCGATTACGGAAAAGTCCGTCAGCCGAACATGAGCGGCCTCGTGGTCGAGAAAACCTCGCGCCAGTAAAGTCGCCTCAGTGTCGTCTTTCGGAAGTTCTGGCAAGTAAATGGTTCTCCCATTTGTTGCCGCACTGTTCCCGCGAATGACTACATTAACCCCCATTTGATCACCCATTGCCTTTGCGACAATCGGTAGTGATTTTGAAATATTCATAGAACCTCCACGGACGCCCCCCGTTCGGGGCGTCGGATAGAATCAAACGTCCCAGAACGGCGGGGAGTGGTGAAAAGGTTAAGTCGCCATCTCAAGTTCTGCGATGCGGCCAGTCACCCTTTCGGTCCATGTCTTGTTTTTTTCAACCTGTTGTTTTGCCTCCTGCAAGAATATTTCTTGGTCGGGGCTGTTATAGCTTTCAAGATTGTGCAGTAACTCTTGTTCATCTTGATGTTGCTCAAAGACAAACTGGAGAGCACTTTTCAGAAAGCACAGGTCAATATTTTCGAGATGCTTGATGATGTGATTTTTGATTTTGGAAACATCCATCATAGTGCCCCCTAAAACCAGGTGATCGGAGGTGTGACGATAGTCGACCTCTGGCCCAATTCGGGGATCGGTGCAAAAACACTCTCAACATCAACTTCAGTGTTTGCATCTTTTGCGATGACAATCGGATCAACTCCGACGCTATCATCTGTCACCGCTCTCTCTTCAGGCTTCGATTCTTCCGGATCTGAGGAATCCTCGGGCTCTTTCTGTTCTTCCTCGACGTTGAGATTGATATTGTCAAGATTGGACAGAGTGTTAAGGATGCCGACCAAGGCATGAAAATCACGACCTTCCATATAGCCGGACTTGGGTAAACCATCCAACTCCTGTTCGATACCGGTGATCACCAATCCAAGCGATGGCTGGATAAAGACCAGGCCCTTCGCTTTTTCAAGGATACTGCGGATCGGACGCAAAGCTTTCTGGCTTACTCTTGTCCGTGACTGGAAAGACTGACTCCATGTCAGACGGGATGCTTGCCCTATTTCCTGAAAGAGTTGGTCACCAAGTCTGCTCGCGGCTTTTTCAAGACCGCTGCCCAACCCTTCGACACCAGAAACCTGAAAGGTCTGGAAGCCGAAGGAGAGTCGGGTGGCAACATGATCGGACGATTCAATGGCTTGTTCCACCATTGTCCGCCAGCGATCCGGGAGATTTGTCAGCCATACCTGCATATTCTCGGCATAGCTTTTCAGAAATTCCTGTTTCTCAGCCTCAAAATCAGTCGCGACCGCTTCCAGTTCCATTGCGACCTCTTTGGCCTTCTCTTCCGGTATGGCAAAGCCACCCAGAAAGCGAACACCAGCCGCTTCGCAGATACGTTCAGCACGACGACGCAACGCCTGAAACCGGGTCAACAGAACCGGGTGACAGACCCTTTTAGCTCCCAGGGACGCAAGTTCCTCCGGGGGGATCTCTTCACTGCCCAGATTAAGATCAGCAGAAGTGAGCTTCTTCCTGCCGCTCCAGATGTGGACATCGAGACTAAAGCAAACGAGTTTTTGTAGGTGATTCAGCATGGTGTTTCTCCTTGTTTTTATTGGACACGGAGGAAACACCTGTCCCCATCAGGGGAGAATGTCTCCCCCGTGGCGGGGTTGGGTTAATCAATCAAATTTTTGGTTATCGCCTAAAACCAGGATCCTGAACTTTGAGCTGACCACTTGTTGATAGCCGCCGAAATTTCAGCTGCATTTCGTGACTCTGGGACAGGCTCTGACTCTGGTTTTATTGCTGGCGATTCATCTTCGTTAAGGTGTACGTCGTAGTACCCCTTTTGCCTTTTTTTGTTCGCTCTCTCTTCAAGTTCCCGAAAAGGCGAGTTGTTTTTACATTTCATTGGGTTTAAGAAGATTCCTTGCATGGTTCTCCCGGTTTTTCCCCATGAGATGTTGACTCCCCCATTATGGGCTTCACCAAACCAATCTTTGGTCGTTCCATCGGGGTTATCAAACCTTAAAAGTGTTTTCATTGTGTCCCTCCTTTAGCCGAAAATACGCTGGGCAATCTCTGCCAGCGAGCTGCGGGTTTCGGGTTCTGCACGGAAGGTGAGTGCCCGTTCCAGTGCGTGTTGCAGCGGATTTTTCCCCTGGTTGGCGAGCGGACGGAAGAATTCCGACATTTTCGCCCACCGGACGAGGGTCCGCGTGGAGAGGGTGACTTCGAGTTGTCCCGCCATAAATAGTTTTCGTACTTCAGTTGCATACGCAATCATCCCATCTCTGACTCCTTCAGGAATACCGGGAGCAACCTTTGCCAAGATCAGCTTCTCCTGTTCCTGCTCGGGATAGCCAATTTCAACCATCCAGAAGCGGTCCATAAAAGCCAGATTCTGACGCATGGTCCCCTGGTAGAGTCCCGTCTGGTCACCGGTACCTGCCGTGTTCCCTGTTGCAATAAAGCGGAAACCGGCAGCAGGATGGACCATTTCTCCGTTTCTCTCGGGGATCACCAGAGGTGAACCTTCGACAATCCCGTTGAGGCCAGCAGCAGTCGCCGGATCAAGCAGATCAATCTCATCGAGGAGGAACCAGTGTCCTTCTCGCATGGCCGTGGTGAGAGGGCCGTCCATAAAAGACATGGAGCCGTCAACCAGAGCGTAGTGACCGATCAACTCAGGCGTTTCCAGCCGACTGTGAGCGGTAACCCGCTGAACAGGAATGTTCAAACGGGCAGCAACCTGGGTAATCAGAGTGGATTTTCCGGATCCGGTAGGACCGGAAAGATAGAGTCCTTCAATTCCGCCGAGCATGTGCCAGGCAAGAAGGTCTGAAAGAAGTTCCTTGCGGAATTGATAATCCGGGTCGATGCTGGGAACGAACGGAGTCCGTTCGGCAAAACCGTGAATCATCAACTCTTTGGGGAGTTCTTCCAGAGCAAAGGTTGTTGCGATGCTGAATTGTTTTTCCTGCATGTCTCTTCTCCTTGTCAATAATCGACCGGAAGAAGACACAATTCCCCATCCGGGAAAGAGGTTGTCTCCTCCCAGGTCGGGGTGGGTGAATATCTTAGAAATTAAGGCGCAGTTCCTCATGTAACTCCATACCTGCTTTTAAAATCTCGGCGGGAGTGACAATCGAAAGCAGACTTTTTCGTCCACGCTTAAAATACTCATCAACTGACAAACCATTTAAACTTTTGTCTGGTGAGGAGTGTGGTGTGAACAGTTTCCATTCTTTTGAGCCTTTCGGCTGAATGAACGCATAATAGTTAATAGATGGCTTTGTAAAAAAGCTAGGACAATATTCTGCTACTAGCCTAACGGTTGAGCCATCTTCACGATTTAATATTTGTTCATGTCTTCTGGTCATTCTGCCCTCCACACGGAGATGATCCGGGGGGAGCCTGTAGTTTTTTTTGCGACAATAACCAGTCCCTGATAGCGAAACTTCAGTGGCTTCTCATTGAGGATTGGTGCGACCTTTCGGCATGCAACAATCGCTGCATAGGGAATCTTTCGCTCAAGAATCCGGTTAGCAGCGTGCATGGTTAATGCGACCATAGTGCAACCTCCTGCGTCTCGCGATATTGTGCATAAGCTTTACCAAATCTCACAAAAGTATCCTCAGATCTTGGCAGGCACAACAACATGAAAAACAAAAGACAGAGGATTATTGCTGCTAATTGCAAATAGTCTTTTTTCATGACTTTCCTTTCTGGGCGCAATAACACCGCTCCAAAAAGGAGGTCCCCCGGGGGCAGCGTAAAACGCCCCGTGGTGGGGATGATCAAGCAGCAGTTGCTGTTTTTTTTATTCTTGCGATATCGAGTTTTGTATAACCCGCTCGCTGTTTTTTGACTTGATCGTAAACTTCCGAAAATTCCTTTTTGAGACGTTTTGAATCGACGGTTTCAGAC
>JAGHCC010000113.1 GCA_021160685.1 Desulfobulbaceae bacterium
GCCTGACCGTGGGCGATGTGCAGGACGTGATCATGTCCGCCGTGGGCGGCATGCAGGTTTCCCAAACCATTGAAGGGCTTGAACGCTATTCGATCAATGTCCGTTACCCCCGTGACTTCAGAGATAATCCGGATAAAATTTCCCGGGTCCTGGTCCCCACTCCAGGCGGAACCCATATTCCGCTCTCCGAAGTCACGGACATTGCTCTGACCAGAGGAGCGCCTGTGATCAAAAGTGAAAATGCCCGCCCCAACGCCTGGGTGTATGTGGATATCTCCACCTCGGATATCGGCGGCTTTGTCAAAAAGGCCAAAGAGGTCATGGCGGAGGAGTTAAAGCTGCCCGCGGGCTATACCCTGATCTGGTCCGGCCAGTTTGAGTATATGAAACGAGCCCAGGAGCGACTGCGTATCGTCGTACCGTTTACTCTGGTTCTTATCTTCCTCATGCTCTACTTGAATTTCCGCAACCTTGCAGAGCCGATTATTGTCATGCTTTCGATTCCCTTTGCCCTGGTGGGTGGAATCTGGCTGATTTGGATTATGAACTTCAACCTTTCCGTGGCCATTGTGGTGGGATTTATTGCCCTTGCCGGGGTAGCGGCCGAGATCGGGGTGCTGGTGTTGACCTTTATCGACCACGAACTTGAACGGCAACGTAAAAATACTGCCGGCAGAAAGATGAGCAGCAAAGAAATTATGGCAGCAGTCTACACCGGGACCTCAGAGCGCGTGCGGCCCATTGCCATGACCTCCATCGCCACCATTGCCGGTCTGTTACCCATTCTGTACGGCAAGGGAACCGGCTCCCAGGTCATGCAACGCATCGCCGCCCCCATGGTCGGAGGCATGGTGACCACCACCTTGCTCTGCCTGCTGGTTATTCCAGTAATCTATGGCTTTTATTTACAGGTTGGAGAGCGCTTTCGTAAGGAGTAAATCCCATGGGAAAACATCTAAAAATCCTCTTCGCCCTAGGAGGCTGTCCGAGAATAGCAATTTTTTCTCAAATCGAGGCATTTTCAAAAAATAAGCACAGTCATATGTGTGATATTACGAGCATTATTTTTTGGGAATAACGAAGAGTTGGGAAAAAAGGACATTCTCGGTCAGCCTCCTAGCCGGGATAGTGACAAGGATGGTTATTGTCCATCCCTATGTCATGCCTTTATAAGCCACGCAAAAAAGTTCTTACTTGCAGCAGGAGTTCATGATGAAAAATGATCTGACACGATTTCCAGTTATAAAAAACTGTGCTTATTGTCTCAGTCATGTCCCGGATCTTGTGCCTTACGGCTCCAAACCTTACCGGGAAATAGCCCATAATGCAGCCATTGAAGCTGAGATTAACGCATATCTTCGTTCATTTGAAGAAGCGGTTTGTTATCCGCCAAACCAAACCTTCATTGGCAACTACTCTCCTGATGATCTGGCAGCGATGCCAAGACCCTGGTTTGGAAAATCAATAAATTCTGATCAAGCTTCTGCTATTAAAAAAGGGAAATTCGGTGAGATACTGGACCAGGAAACGTTTCTTGCAATTCTGAAACTTGCTGATGTATTAAGCCCGCCGCTCTTTTTAACAGATAAGGCGACTCTGCAAAAACTTCATAAATGCCTTGTTGACCATCCTCTGTTAAATGATCTTGCCCGGAAGCTCTCAGAACTTCCAGCAGGTTTAGAAGGACAACTAACTGAAAAGATCTCTCCTCTGGCCCTCCCGCTGCGAGTCGGAAAAGATATCTATGGTACTTTCTCAGGCGATCTGCGCTCCGAAGGCCGTGATGATGAAAACCTCGTCGCTCGCTATCTATTGGAGAATTTATGCGTCAAAGCTTCGGGATCCCTAGCCGTCAAATGGCTTTTGCATCGTGAAGGCATAGGTCCTGAGCAGATTGATTTCCTGATAAGCTGTGGTGAAGAGGCATGCGGGGATCGCTATCAACGGGGTGGTGGAGGTATGGCCAAGTCCATCGGGGAGATGTGCGGCTGCATCAACGCCTCGGGCATGGATATAAAGAATTTTTGCGCTGCACCGGCTTCGGCCCTGGTTACGGCATCGGCCCTTGTTCAGGCTGGTGTATTCAAACAAATTGTAGTTGTCGGTGGAGGATCACTTGCTAAGCTCGGCATGAAATTTCAGGCCTTCCTTGACCATAAAATGCAGATTTTAGACGACAGTCTTGCGTCTATGGCTTTCCTGGTAACACAAGATGACGGAGTAAGTCCTATCATCCGACTGGAAGACGGTGCCATCGGAAAGGTGCCAATCGGAGCCAGCACATCAGACGAATCCGTGTTCCGCCATTATCTCCTCAAACCCCTTGAAACCCTTGGGCTGCAATGCACAGATGTGGACAAGTATGCCCTTGAACTGCAAAATCCGGAAATTATGGAATTTGCAGGTTCCGGAGATGTTGCTAAAAAAAACTATCGCAAGATAGCAGCCATGGCTGTCATGGCAAAGCAACTCGATAAAAAGGATATGAACAGCTGGATTGATCAGGTGGGTATGCCCGGTTTTGCGCCGACCCAGGGCCATATTCCCTCTGCCGTTCCATACATAGGCCATGCAATGGAGGATATGCGGCGAGGAAAAATTCACCGTGCCATGTTTCTTTCCAGGGCTAGCCTTTTTTTGAATCGATGCACCAACCTGCTGGATGGGGTATCTTTTATCCTGGAGCGAAATCCCAATCTGAAATAAGGAGAAAGCGGGATGTTAAAAGGCAAGAAAGTTATCGTTTTTGGGGAACGGGATGATATTTCGGGTGAGACGGCAGGAAGATGCCTGCAGGCTGCAGGCGCTGAAATCATCTATGAATCAACAGCCTGTTTCGTCTGAACAGCAGCCGGAGCCGTAGGTCTTGCGGTTCAGGAAGAGGTGAAAAACCTCGCTGAAAAGTATGGAACAGACAATCTTATTGTTGTTCTGGGCATTAATCAGCTGTCGACAATAGAGATTATGACACGAACCTTCAAAAGTGGTGATCCAAGTTATGCCGGCCCACTTGCCGGCGTCACCTTGGGATTGGATAGCTACCATATTCTAGAGCTCAAGGAATACATTCCGACAGATGTGTGGGAACAGGAAATGGGCATGTATGAGCTTGAGATCGAAGAAGAGGTGCAGGAAAACATCCTGAAAATCATGAAAAAAGCTCGCCAAGGCTAATCCCGCCATACCTGACTCGATACGCCATCAAAAGATGGTCTGTTGCTCAATAGAAGTAGCAAGCGCCTTCAGTGCTTTTTTGACAAGGTCTTTTCGTAAAATTTTTTCTTCCTCCGGCCCCAAATCCGGGTCTCCAAACGGGTAAGGAATGGCGATTGTGGGAACGATACGATTGGCTCCAACCGTCTTTGATATGGGGACAATGGAGCAGCAGTGAACAATTGTTACCCCTGTCCGTTCTATTTCTTTAACCATCGTTGCGCCGCAACGGGTACAGGTCCCTCAGGTTGAGGTAAGGATGACTGCCTGCACCCCTTCCCTAATCAATTTCCTGGCGATACTTTCACCGAATTTTCTGGCACTGGCAACAGAGGTGGCATTGCCCACAGTGGCATAATAATAGTCATGCAGTGTGCCGATGGCTCCTTCCGCTTCCAGTTCACGCACTGCGTCAAGAGGAAGAATCCGATTGGGGTTTTCGTTGGCAAAGGTCGGGTCGTATCCGCCATGGGCAGTCTGGTGGGATTGAGGGGTGAATGCTGATAACCCCTCAATAGAATAGGTTCCGAAGCGCTGGGCATTGGCAGCAGCGATCCTGTCCGGATTTCCTTTAGGAACAATTCCCCCTGATGTCACCAAAGCGAGCTTGACCTTTCCCATATCTTTTATTGCAGGAGCCGGTTCCACCCTGTCGAAGGTCGGCATAGAATACTCTGTTTCAAAGGGTTCCCCTTTCAGTTTTTTCAAAAGCATATCTATTGCCCGTGTCGCTCCTGTCTGACTGTGGAAATAATTCTTCCTGAGACCACGAGAGATATAATCATCCTTTGCAGGCAAGATCATTTCTCCAGAAAGCAATTTCAGCCCCAGGGATCCCAGCTTCCGCATAGACTCATTCATGGACATGACATCTTCACCAGCCTTGGCAATATAAATATCTTTCCTGTATTCATTAACAGCCGGATTCTGGGGAAACATGGAGGTAACCACCTGGATTTCGTAACGGGCAGCAACAGCCTTGCAGATAGCACCGCAGGCCAGCCCATAACGACCGGCATTAAAGGCAGGGCCCGCTATCAACATCACTGGTTTTTCAGTTTTTGGTAGTTCAAAAAAGGGTGCGAGCATTTCAAGAATTTCCCGCACAGCCCTGTCTGTGTTCTCAGCCACGTAATTATCACCAAAGGCAATGGTTGCGACCACCTCGATATCAGGAAAAAGCCCCTGCAGAAGATTTCCGGGGCCTTTTGGTCCTTCAAAAAGACAGGGTGCAGTGGACGCCTTTTTTTCCCCGCCTATTCCTGCAAA
>JAGHCC010000119.1 GCA_021160685.1 Desulfobulbaceae bacterium
GCTATAGCCTATGGAACTATTCTTCGTCATACGAAGAATGATTTGTACCGGCAGGTCCTTAGTGAAACACGAGTGCTTGAAAATTTTTCCGACATCATTGACCGTATCGGTGGTACATCCGTTTTCAAACAGGGCCTCTACGGCTGCAGTGAGATGTTTGTCTCGGGATTTAAGGCGCTCTATGAAAATGAGATTTTAACCAGAAAGGTATATCCCGATGCGACAATCCAGCGCTTGCTGAACCAGGGAACAATATCAGCACAGGTGACCTCTGGCATGCTGGCGGTCCTTTCTGAGGAAGGTCTTATTTCCTGTCCATTGACCAGTCGTGATGGTGATTTTTTGAAAAAACTGGGAATCTTCAGGCAGGATGTGGTTGTCAAGGATGGAACCGTTATACTGCCGGACTCCACAGTCATTTCCGCTGATTTTTCCGAAAATGGCGTTCTTGCCAAATTGACTGATTGTCTGGGTCAGGAGCTTTGCGGCGGGGTGGTGCTCCATGGTGGATTTTTTCTTGGGTCACGTTCCTTTTATGACTGGCTGAATGCTATGGATGAAAAGGAGCGCAGTCAATTTGCCATGACCAGTGTCAGAAATGTCAATCATCTCTTTAACAACATGGAGCTTGCCACCCAGCAGCGTATGCATGGCCGTTTTATCAATACCGCCATGATGATGAACATTTATGGCACCGCATGTTCCGACGGTCTGGAAAACGGTCAGGTGGTGAGCGGGGTTGGCGGCCAGTATAATTTTGTAGCCATGGCCCATGAGCTCCCTGATGGCCATTCTATCCTCATGCTGCGCAGTACCCGCACCAAGGGGAAAAATGTCACATCAAACATTATCGACCATTATGGGTATACGACCATTCCCAGGCATCTGCGTGATATTGTTATCACCGAATACGGCATTGTCGACATTCGCGGTAAATCCGATCACCAGGTGGCAACCTCTCTTATTAATATTGCGGATTCCCGCTTCCAGGATGAGTTGCTGACCCAGGGCAAAAAAGCCGGAAAGATTCAGACAGACTATGTTATTCCGGCCAGATTTCGGACGAATTTACCGGAGCGTATTGCAGCTGGACTTAAGCCGTTCAAAGAGAAAGGCCATTTCCCGCCATTTCCGTTTGGCACGGATTTTACCAAAGAGGAGCTGGTGCTGGCCAAGGTACTGCTGTCCATGAAAAAGAAACTGGCCAAGCCTTCAGGTATGATGAAGGTCATGGCGAAATCAGCCGGTCAGGCCCATATACCGGATACGGCCTTGCCGTATCTTGAACGGATGGAGCTTGATAAACCAGCCTCTTTCAAGGAGAGGATGATCCAAAAGGTGCTGGTGGAAGAGCTTGTTGCAGGAGGTTATGTATAAGACATGGCGACACGAAAACACCGTACATTATCTTCTGAACAGCTATTAGCCTGGGCCGACTCAAAGGACAAGGCGATCCGTTTACGGACATCTCGGGATATTATCCCGGGTGGTTATCTTGCTGCATCCCTCCCCGGACTTGTGGACTGGGATTCTATTGATGGAGGCAAGGATTTCAGCCGGGTGGTTCTCCGCAACATCAGCTATGGCGGCAACCCGCTGGAACGGACCACTGTCCTTCATTCGGTACAGGTGAATCTCGAAAAAATTACTTCTGTGGAGATTATCCTGGTTCCATCTACAAAGGGCGGTCTCAAGTCTCCTTCCCATCACATGCAGCTTCGTTTTGTTTTTGAAAAAGGCTGCGGCCCTGAATTACTCACTTTGCAAGATTCGCAAAATGGTTCACTGAACACCATAGATGATCTCATTCTCAGTTGGGAGTCGTGGCGCCCGTTTGATACTCCCTACAATATGATTAAGGGCCTTGCTGATGAGCGTTACATGCTCACCATGCTCATCTATGCCGGCAGCCAGCGATTCCTGGAAGACTGTCTGCATAAAAAGGACTGGTACAGTTATCGTCTTTGTCTTCCAGGCGGTCAGGCAGGAATGACAGAACTCTTCAAGGTGGCCTTGTGTCTTGGTGATGGGGTGGGCAGGAGTTGTCTTTCCCGCATTTTGCATCAGGGTGAAAAGGAGTGGCTGCGCCAGGCTCCACAGGGAGATGAAAATGGAGAAAATCTGCAAAATCTGCAGATTATGCAGAAAAAATTGCAGAAAAGGGAAAAAATTGAAGATCCCCTTTTACATATTGCCGATGATGAGCAGGACTACCAGACCCTGCTTCGTTCCTGTGCGACCCTTGCCCGTTATTCGATTTTGACCACGGTCAAACGTCTTGTTGCACGGGGATTGTCAGACGGTGTTGATCTTGACAAGCTGCCGGAACCACTGTTTGAAGAGAGTGAACCGTGGATGAAGGATGTTGCCAAGGCAGATTTGCGCGGCATTTTTCTCCGGGCTCCGTTGGCCTTGCATTATCTGCTCACCCATCCTGAGTCAATCCCATCTAAGATACCCGGGGAGCTGGCCAGGGCAGGTCTTGTTGAGCAGAAAAAAGGGAAGCCACTGGTTACGCACTACTCTATGGACGGCTTTCGGCCTTATGGCAGTTCTGGGGCTGTTGTGGCGAAAAAATAGTAAATACACTCAACAGGCCGTACGGTTTTCCCGTACGGCTTTCTGATGCTCTTGATTGTACAGCTTGTGCCTGTCGACATTTTGCCTGAGTTGGTTCCTTCAGTTAATGGCCCGGCGCCATTATCGCATTGACTCTCCAGCACTGCACAGTTATTTTTCCAAAACATGCCATCCCTGCTTCCCTGAGAAATTCGCCACGAGGTTTTCGTTATCTTGTCGACGAAGCATTTGCTTTTTCCCTATGTTTCAAAAAAATGCCCCAATAAAAAAAATCCTGTGGTTGTGGCTGGCTGTGTGCTGCCTGCCGTTGAACTGCCATGCCCTGGAGATTATGCTTCCCCAGGTCTATACGGAAAATATCGATGTTTCCAACTGGCTGGTGAGTGAAAAGCTTGACGGAGTCCGGGGATATTGGGACGGAAAAATACTGCTCAGTAAAAACAATATTCCCTTTCATCCGCCTACAGCATTTGTTAACAACTTCCCTCCTTTTGCCTTGGAGGGAGAGACCTGGGGCGGTCGGGGAACTTTTGAAGAAACCATATCTATTGTAACAA
>JAGHCC010000365.1 GCA_021160685.1 Desulfobulbaceae bacterium
CCCAGGGAGAGGGAGGCAGCCCTAAATAACGTATTTAATAATTGTAAATTTTCTACTTCCTCGGATATCCCCTCTCCTTGGGGTGTGGGTTAGGATGAAGGGGAAATATTACTTTTAAAACAGAGACCGATATTTTCATCTCCGGTTGTTACGCTGTAACTGCTCGGCAGTACTTGAGCCGTTACCAGAAACCAAATAAAGAGTCCAGTAACATGAACACCATTCTGGTTGTAGATGATGAACCGAATTACCTCATCGTCCTCACCGAGCTGCTCAAAGATGAAGGCTTTGAAGTCTTCAGCGCCCAAAACGGCAAGAAAGCCTTTGATATTGTCCTGTCTACGGATCTTGATCTTGTGATCACGGACATGCAGATGCCCGTCATGGATGGTCTTGAATTGATCAAGGCTGTTAAGTCTCACAATAAAGACTTGCCGATTATCATGATAACAGCTTATGGCGAGGTTGAAAAAGCTGTCAAAGCCATGCAGGCCGGGGCCTTTAATTACCTGACCAAGCCTTTTGAAAATGATGAGCTTGTTGTCAGTATAAAAAAAGCCATTGAACATTATCTGCTGGTCAAGGAAAATAAACGTCTCCGTAACGAGGTTCAGACCCGTTTTGGTTTTGCCAACATGATCGGCAAAAACAAAAAGATGCTGCAACTCTACAGCATGATAGAAAAGGTGGCGCCGACCCCGACATCAGTGCTGATCACAGGCGAATCGGGTACCGGCAAAGAGTTAGTGGCCCGGGCCGTCCATTTCCATAGTCCGCGTCGAAAAAAATCTTTCATTTCAATAAACTGTGCGGCCCTGCCCGAAGCCTTGCTCGAAAGCGAACTGTTCGGCCATGAAAAGGGCGCTTTCACTGGTGCGATCTCCCTGCGCAAGGGACGTTTTGAACTTGCCGACGGCGGCACCCTTTTTCTTGATGAAATTGGAGATATGGCTCTCTCCCTTCAGGCAAAACTGCTGCGGATCCTCCAGGAACAGGTTTTTGAACGGGTCGGAGGCTCCCGGGAACTACATGTTGATGTCCGGATTCTCACTGCTACCAACAAGGACTTAAAAAAAGAGGTGGGCAAAGGGAATTTTAGGGAAGACCTTTTTTACCGGTTGAACGTACTCCATCTTCATCTTCCCCCCTTGCGGGAACGAAGGGACGACATCCCCCTGCTGGTGAACCATTTTATCAAAAAAGATGCTGAACAACTCAACAAGCCCACCCTTCAAATCACAGCTGAAGCTCTTCGTTTTCTCACCACTCTGCCCTGGGAGGGAAATATTCGTGAACTGCAAAACGTTATTGAACGGGCCAGCATTCTCTGTATGGATAATCGTATCGAAACATCTGATGTGCAACCGGACACAGGCAATGACGTTCAGGCACCGGCGCAACCGCCCAACATTGACATTAATGAAATGGTTCCCGCCAATGGCCGCCTGCCCGACATGCTGGATGCAATCGAGGAAAAAATGCTGAAAGAGGCCTTGGAAAAAGCGGCCAATGTCCAGACCAAGGCGGCAAAACTACTGGGAATTACTAAAAGTTTACTGCAATATAAAATGAAAAAATTCGGCCTGAAGAAAAAAAAATAATCTACCTCTTGCCCTCAAGCAACTAAAGTTGTTATTGTTATTTTGTAACAATTCAGCTGCACTCCATCTTCGCCCATTTGGGTCTTCTCGAATAGCACCAGTATGCATCAAAGCCCAAAATGAACGAATATGAAGCACATCTGAACAGTTACAGTCTGGAGTAAAGGGTAATTTCCAGCCTATGCTGAATAGTTATGTTATTTTCAACTTATCTTCGACTACATCCATTCTCCAGGAGATTATTGTGGAATTGGTAGATTATCTCATCATTATCACGGCAGTCTGCTTGATTGCTCTTACCTGTGTTCTTATCCCGGCTTTAATTCAGATCAAACGCACGGTGAAACAAGCTGAAATATTCACCGATCAACTCAACACAAATCTGCAACCCGCGTTAGACAATATCAATGAGACATCCTCGGAACTTCAGAATCTCTCTATTTCCATCAGTGACAAAATTGACAAGACCGGGACCATTCTTGACACAACCCAGGATGTTAGCCGGTCTTTACTGAATACAGTTGATCTTCTCCAGGAGACAGTAACGCCGATCATCAGCCAAGTTGGCGGCATCAGTGCCGGCATCAAGGCATTCAGCAGTTTTTTTATCCACACAGAAAAAAAAGAAAGGAGATATTTTGATGAGTAGAGACGACAGTTGCGATACAGGAGTTGCAATATTATCTTTTCTGACCGGGACAGTAGTTGGAGCGGGAATCGCTCTGCTTATTACCCCCAAAACCGGTGAGGAAACCAGGGAAATGCTTGCTGACTACGGCCATGAATTTAAAAATAAGGTTTCTGATATTCCGGACCATCTCAAAGAACGAAGTCACGACGCAGCGGACCGGGGCCACGATATGATCGGCAGGGGTAAAGATCTTATCCACCGGGGAACGGAAATGGTCAACGAAGGAAAGGAGTATCTTGAAGAGAAAAAACAGACTCTGAATGCGGCCATTGATGCAGGCCGACAAGCGATGAGGGACGAGAAGGAAAGACTCGAGAGCAAAACAGGACTTGAAGAAGAAGAGCAAGTTTAGCTTTTCTTCTCCTCAAGCGCGACACCGCCCCAGTTTAACTTATTGCGCAGGATGTCAAAATAACCTTCCTGGGAAGAGCAGACAAGCTTTAGCGGTTTGCCGGCGGTCACAACCTCAAGCTCGTCACCATTTTTCATCATCCAGACAGGCTGGCCATCGATAATCACGCTGACCTCTTTCCTTAATTCAACGATCTTTGTCAGCAACCGGCAATCCGGCGGCAACAGAAGCGGCCTGCTCTCGAGCATAAAAGGGCAGATCGGCGTGACAAGAATAGCTGTAAGCCCAGGATGAAC
>JAGHCC010000282.1 GCA_021160685.1 Desulfobulbaceae bacterium
GCCATATACTGGGATAATTAGGATCAAACCCATCATTAAATAAAAAATGAGAAAGGAAATTGTAAAATGACACGCTACTTGTACAGGATCGTTTTAATCGGCTGTATTCAGATCATTTTGATTACAGGTTATGCCTTAGCTGCTGATCATACAATCGCCGAGATTATCAAAAACAAGGTTGAACAAATAGAATCCACCCATACGCTGCAAATCGATGACGCCCAGATTGCCTCCATCACCGTTCTGCCCGAGCTCTATGAAGAGAATGGATTTCAACGGCTCTGGACCAATCCGAAAAATGTTGAAGATCTATTTGAGGCCATTAAAGGAATTGAGGAAGATGGTCTTAAACAGGATGATTATCACTTTACGAAAATCGAGCAATTGCGATCCCAGATCGCTTCCAGCACCCCTTCTGATCCAGCACTTTTAGCCGATTTTGACTTGTTGCTGACAGACAGTCTGATCCGTATGGGCTATCACCTTATTTTCGGCAAAGTCGACCCTGAAGACCATCACCCCCACTGGAACCTTATGGTAGAAATCGATGATGACCGTCCTGCAATTTATATTCAAGAGATACTGGATGCCGGCAATCTTGCAAAAAAGATTGGAGAACTCAGGCCGCAACCTATCGTTTACAACAAATTGAAATCTGCACTTAAAAAATACCGTGCCTTTCAGGCAAACGGGGGCTGGGAGGCGATACCAGCAGGTCCGACACTCAAAAAAGGCATGCAAGATGGCCGGGTTCTGCTTTTGCGCAAACGCCTGCAAATCACCGGTGATTTTTCAATGGAAGCATCGAAGTCTGAAATCTTTGATGACCCGCTTGAACAAGCCGTGAAGCGATTCCAGGCCCGCCATCATCTCACTACCGACGGATCTGTGGGTAAACAGACGCTTGAGGCACTCAATGTTCCGGTTGAGAACCGAATTGATCAGATCCGGATTAACCTGGAACGGCTGCGATGGGTGCTGCATGCGATCAGCGGCCAATTTGTCATTGTTGACATTGCCGGTTTCGAAGTGTTTGTTTATCAAGATAATAAAATTGTCTGGACCAGCCGCGTTCAGGTTGGAAGGCCCTATCGCCAGACACCGGTATTTAAATCAGAAATCACATATCTGGATTTGAATCCAACCTGGACGATCCCACCAGGTATCCTAGCTAAAGATACCCTTCCGGCCGTCAAAAAAGACCGCAATTATTTAAAGGACCGCAATATCAGAGTCATCGATCGCACCGGAAAAGCGGTTAACCAGGATACAATCGATTGGTCGAAATACACCGGTCGCAATTTTCCCTACCAGCTACGCCAGGACCCCGGACCCGATAACGCTATGGGACTGATAAAAATAATGTTTCCAAACAAACACCTTGTTTTTATTCACGACACCCCCAGCAAATCCCTGTTTGAACGCACCGATCGCGCCTTTAGCTCCGGCTGTATCCGTACTAAAAAGCCCTTTGAACTCGCCCAAATCTTACTGGACGCTCCCGACAAGTGGAACCCGGAAAGCTTTAAGCAGGCCATCGATTCCGGACGAACCCAAACGGTCATGCTTCCCAAACCGGTGCCAATATTGCTGTTTTACTGGACGACGGCTGTAGAACCGGACGGCACTGTGCGTTTTAAAAAAGATCCGTATAAAAGAGATGCCGAGGTTCTGCTGGGTTTGAACGAAAACTTTAAATTCAGAAAACGCCCGGTCGGGAAAAAAAGACAGACACTATAAAAAATTTAAAGACCGACTTGAATGTATCGAAAGCAACATCCTGAAAGGTAAACCGTGGTCTGTCCCTGTTTACCCATTAACTGTTCGATAACTTGGAGTAGAATTCAGTTCCGTCTAAGGTGAGTTGAGCGGTGATAAATAAATCTGTCCACTTTTTTCGGGGAATAAAAAACATCCGGTTGGGGTCGAGCCTGCCACCTCTATCACGCCGGCGGTACTGGACGTTCTTGTCCAGAACTTTGACTTAAAACCCGTTGCCGCAACCCCCGAGGAAGACCTGAAAGCCATCCTCGGTTAATCGTATTTTGATGAAAAAAAGCCTGTTGCGCTGATAAGTGCAACAGGCTTTTTAAAATTCGTAACCAATAAAGTTGATTAAGAACGAAAAAGGGGAAGACACCTGTTATCATCTGCTAAAAACAGTGTCACGATACCCCACGGGCTTTTTATAAAATTCATATATCAATCGTCAAGTAGCAGGAACGGTATCCAGGGCATGGCTTTCATCTCTTTCACATTAATACAGTCAGCTTTGCTCTCTGCATCTGAACCATTTGGACCAGTAACAGTCAGGCTCACTGTATATGCCCCGGGGCTTGAAAAAACATGCTGTGGATTGCTATTGAAACTATTTATTCCGTCTCCGAAATCCCAATACCATGAGTTGATTGATCCTGAAGATAGATCGACAAACTGAACGGTAAGGGGAGAAAATCCATCAAAGAGATCAGCCTTAAAATTTGCAATAATCGGTGTAATAATATCGACAATGTCTTGTCCTCCAATTAAAGCTATTTTTTTCGACTCCTCAAATCGGCAGAATATGAATTTTCTCTTCCACAGGGTGACTTCCTTTCAAAAAAAGCCCCTTTCTGCCGTCAATACTGATGGGATCGCCAAAGCGGATGACCTGACCGTCAATTTCGCAGCGCTCATCGGTCTCATACACCTGCAGGGTGCGGCAGCCCACCACACAGGTTTTCTCCAGACGCAAGGTCACCACCGAGGCATGGGATGTCTGGCCGCCACGGGCCGTGAGCAGTCCGTCGGCAAGTGAAATCTCCCGAATATCTTCGGGGACCGTATCCTGCCGGATAAGAATGAGTGGAGTATCCGGGTCTTCCCTGCGGAGCTGTTTAACATTTTCCTCCGTAAAAACGGCGCGACCGGACAGGGCGCTGCCGCTGACTCCAATACCCTTACCCAGAAAATCGCTGCCCGACTCTGCGTCATCCACAAAAACATTAAAACGCTCTTTTTTCTTGATGGTGATCATGTCCCTGGTCTGCAAAATATAAAGATCAGAGCGACTGGGACCTTCAAAGGTAAACTCGATTTCCTGGGGATTCCATCGCTTTTCGTAAACCAGGTCACGGGCTATGGCAAGAAGTTCATCATAAATTTCCGGTGATTTTTTTTCCAGGGTGAATTTTATGGGCCGGCCATCGATCTCGGCCTGCTCCACGGAGACGGGATAGGTGGTGACCAAACCGCCGACGATATCCTCTCCCTGATCACTGCTGGCATAATCACCCCACAGGGCAACCCGCCGCACCTTACGATAGGGATGGGCTGTAAAAACCACACCGCTGCCGGAGAGAGAGCCCATATTTCCAAAAACCATACTTTGAACAATCACGGCTGTGCCCCATGAGTCGGAGACATCCATCAATTTTCTGAAATCCTTTGTTTTTTCGGCATTCCAGGAGTTCAGCACCATTTCAACCGCCCCGATGAGCTGCAGCCAGGGATCGTCCGGAATGGTGATGCCGAGATCACGGATGGTCTGTTGATACTTTAAGGC
>JAGHCC010000195.1 GCA_021160685.1 Desulfobulbaceae bacterium
CCAGCCTGCTCGAAGTCTGCGCTTATCTGTACGAATATAGGGCACTGGCCAAATATTTACATTTCGGTGGTTTTAGTAACAATCTTGCATTAAGCCGAATATTTACGAAAATATTATAATAACTCAAATCATTACAGGATTTTCACACTATGGAATACAATCTCAGCAGGTCTGAAAAAAAAAGACAGGCAAAAAGAGTTGAACAGCTGACCAAGGAACTTGTTAACCTGTCACTTTCAGAAATAAAAAAGTTGCCCTGTGATGACGAAATCAAAGAACTTCTTCGGGAAACAGTCGGGCTCAAGAGTGGCTCCAGAAAAAGACACATCAAATTTATCACTAAACTTTTGCGTAAACAGGAGACATCTCCTCTTCTCCAGTTCCTGAGTGAAAAAAAAGGGTCGCGTCTTGAAAAAAATAAAAATTTCAAGGAACTGGAACGGTTGCGCGATGATATTATTACCGATGCTATCCAGGCCGCGTTGCTCGCTAAGAGTATCGACGAGCAGCTTGATTCTAAATGGTTGTCCCCTGCCATTGACGCGGCAAAAGAAAGACTACCGAATCTTGATGAGACAACAATAAGGACATCCGCCCTGCGTTTTACCCGTACTCGGAAACCTGCTCACAGCCGGGAGATTTTCAAAACATTAAAGGCGGCGGCGGAACAGTTGCACTTTCAGGGCTAAACTGTAACTTCTCAATAAGTGGTTTTAAATTGATCTAAAAGATTGCTACCACATTATTGAAATGACACTAAACTGTCTAGCGAATATGCCTACAAAAAATAAAAGTTATGTCACAGAGGCGCAGAGACACGGAGAAAAAACTCTGTGTCTGTGAGATAATTTCTCGATAAAGAAGGATAATAAGATGGAATACAAAACCGGTTCAACAGGCAGAATATTTGCTGTGCGTTTTGATGACGGAGATGACTTTCTCGAAGAAATGCTCAGGTTGATCAAAAATGAAAATATCCGTTTCGGCTGGTTTCACGTCATTGGCGGCCTTCGACAGGCCGATGTGGTCACCGGTCCGAAAGAGCCGGTCATGCCGCCGGAACCGGTCTGGTGCGAAATTGAAGGCGCCAGGGAAACACTGGGCACCGGCTCCATTGCCTGGGACGAAAAGGATGAACCAAAAATTCATCTCCATGCTGCCTTAGGCCACCACGGTGACACCCTCACAGCCTGTGTCCGCAAAGGGACAAAAGTTTATCTGATCCTTGAGGTCTATATTATTGAAGTAACCGGTGTTGATATTTCCAGACCCTGGTTTGCCGAGGGCGGCTTTAACCGCCTGACTTTCGCATAAGACGATGAAGAACGAGCACTTTGCTTGAGTGAGAAAAAACTTTTTACAAAAAAATCAAGTAGCAGAATCAGCTCCATAAGTTAAAATTGCCCACTCACGTCATTCCGGCATGACCTTAGCCGGAGATAAGCGCAGACTTCGATCCAGAAACCAGCCATACTCTCCATCCTGGATTCCGGCTAAAAACATACCGGAATGACGAAATAATTCTTTTCTTACTATTAAAATAAATGCCGGGATCTTCACCCTCCGGGTAGAATGCTGAATACTTACAAGGAAATCATATCACTATGTCAAGCCAGACCACATTTGAAATTGAAGATAAATTTATGGCCCCTTTCTTTATCAAACAGAAAATTTCCATTGAAAAAGGCGACGGAATTTATGTCTGGGATGAGGAAGGCCACAGATATATAGATTTTACATCGGGCTGGGGCGTTACCTGCGTCGGCCACGCCCAACCGGTCATCACGGAAGCATTGTTGAAGCAGAGCGGAAAAATCCTCCAGAATCCTAATTCCGGCCTCACCTATTCACCTGCCCGCGCTGAACTCCTGCTGCTCATGCAAAAGGTTCTTCCTTCTCATTTATCACGAATTTTCTTTGCAAACAGTGGCGCGGAAGCTAATGATGCCGCTATCAAGCTGGCCCGCAAGGTAACGGGCAGAATGGATGTGATCTCCACCCACAAGAGCTTTCATGGCAGAACCATCAGCACGGCATCGGCCACGGGTCAGGCCGCCCATCGTGAAAAATTCAACCCATTGATGCCCAATTATCGATTCGTTACCTATGGAGATCTGAAAGACCTGGAAGAGACACTTGATGAAAATGTCGCGGCTTTCATTCTTGAACCGATACAGGGGGAAGGAGGGGTTCATATTCCATCAGGAGAATACCTGAAGAAAGCTGAAAATCTCTGCCGAAAAAACGGAACCCTGCTTATAGCGGATGAAGTCCAGACCGGATTTTGCCGGACCGGGCCAATGTTTGTCACGGAGTCACTTGGAGTTCAGGCCGATTTCCTGACCATGGCAAAAGGCATTGCCGGAGGTTTCCCCTTTGGCGCCTTTGCCATGTCCGAAACGGTTGCAGAAAAGCTTGAGATTGGCGATCACGGCGGCACTTATTGCGGAAATCCACTTGGCTGCGCTGTTGCCCATGCCGTCATCAAGTATCTTGTCGACCATAATATTTCCACAAACGTCGACAGGATGGGCCGTCTTGCCATGAAGAAAATGGGGCAATTTCAACAGGATTTCCCAAATACCATAAATGATGTTCGTGGAAAGGGGCTTTTGCTGCTCATCGAATTCAAAGAAGAAGATACTGCGACCCGTGTAAGCGACGAGTGCCTGCAGCAAAAACTTTTTGTCAGACAGACCCAGGGTGACGGCATCAGGATATTCCCAGCCTTGAACATTAAGGAAGATGAAATGGAGGAAGGGTTGGAAATACTCCGGTCAGCGATTGAAACAGTTGTAAACCAAAAAAGATAATCATCATTCTTGACCCATTTAAAATGGCCCGATTTTGCTCCTGATCTCTATATAACGTTTTTTCTGCTCGTCCTTCATCACCGCTTGAGGAACGGTTGCCAGGGGAACCAAAACTTTCTCAGCCTGTGAAGATGCCCCCTGGTTTAGCGCCCTCATAAGAAAGATATATCGATGATGTCCCCAGATAGAGGCAGGCGAGCAACAGGGAGGAAAGGAAAAGATATTCTGTAAATACAGGTCTGCCAAGAAAACGGTGGGAAAAGGATATCTCAGCCGTATCAACCCCCCATTTGATCAGGGATTGCAACAGTTTCCACACGCCCCAGACACTCAGTGTTCCACCGACCAAAGTGGTCTCGGTGACATAGAGATGGAGATGCCTGTAAAACCAGATCATGCCGAAAACGGCAAAGAGAACCAGCAGACAGAGATTAAGGCGATAGCGGCCCATATAATCGGATTGAGGAGGTGAAACGGTCTGATTCATTCCCATCTCGTTTTCATTCCGGAAAAATATGTGGATTTTTAGAAACTTCTCGATAAGTGGTGGCACATCGACAACCTCCCCCTTTAGAAAAGGGGGATTGAGGGGGATTTATTTACAGGTTGCCACTACTTATTGAGAAGTTACGATTTTTAATCATAACACAGCTGAAACACACATATAATTTCTAAAGAAGTTCTTAGCGAAAGTCAATGAAAAGATCCTGAAACCGGCTTTGTATCACAATTATGGACTTGCCTTCAAGTGACAGTTCCTGTACATTTTTCTCTTTGGAAAAAGACATCAATCACCAATCTATAGAAGGAGAAAACAGATGAATGTCACCATCACTTACTGCGGCAAGTGAAATTACCTGCCAAGAGCTTCCAGGCTGGGAGAAAAAATAGAAAAAAAATATTCAGCGGAAATTGAGTATGTTAAGGGTTCGGGAGGTGTTTACGATATCGAGGTGGACGGCGTATTGATCTTTTCTAAACATACATCAAAACGTTTCCCCGAAGATGACGAAATTTTCGAAGAACTTGAATCTCGATAAAAATCATTTTTTACCACAAAATGGAACTTCTCAATAAATGGCGCCCTACCGACAACCTCCCCCTTTAGAAAAGGGGGATTGAGGGGGATTTGTTTATAGGTTGCCACCACTTATTAAGAATTTACCAAAAAATCCACGAACTACCCGAAAATAGAAAAAATTATTTTTTTGCTTAGATTAATGCCATTCACTTGAATCTCATTAACCCACTAAAGCGGAAAAAAACATCAGATTCTTTAGGACTCTTTTCAGTACTCGCTTGGCGGGTGTAAGCGCCTTGTTGTAGAGGCTCATCCTTGTTTCAAAAGCTACTTCCAGTTTCTTGTTTTTTTATACCCCTCAGGAGGAAGGCGCTAAACAGGGCGCGGCCCGAACAGGGCTGTTCCCACCCTGACAAGGGTTGCTCCTTCCTCAATGGCAATCTCGAAATCAGCCGACATGCCCATGGAAAGCTGCACCTGATCAAGATCTGCAAAAAACCCTCTCTCCTGAAAATCTTCCGCCAAGCGGCGCAGCCGACGGAAAAAAGGACGAACATCTTCGGGATTTGCCATGAAAGGCGTGATGGTCATAAAGCCTTTCAGCCGCAGATTGGTAAATTCGGAGATCCCGGTGAGCAGCGGTTCGATATCTTCCGGCATCACCCCTGATTTTTTGGGATCACGGCCGATATTGACCTGGAGCAGAACAGACAAAATCCTGTCACAATTGCGAGCGTGTTTATCAAGCGCCCTGGCGAGCTTCAACCTGTCGACCGTTTCCACCATGTCAAAAAGTTCAGCAACAGCTTTTGCCTTGTTGGACTGGACATGGCCGATGAAATGCCAACTCAGTTTCTCCGGGCAGGCGAGGATCTTCTCTTTCGCGTCCTGGAGATAATTTTCACCAAAAATATTCTGCCCGGCCGATGCAGCTTCAAGAACGGCTGACAGCGATTTTTTCTTGCTCACCGCCACCAGGGAAACGGAAGCGGGATCACGTCCGGCCCGGCGGGCTGCCGAGGCAATACAATCCTGTATTATCGCCAGATTTTCTTTGATTACTATCACGCTCACACCTCAATATGGGTAAGCGTTCACCAGCACCTCACGGAGTCTGCGCTTACCTCTTCGTCCGTTTGGGCCTTCTCGCATAAAGGGTTATAGCTCAAAGGCCCGAACGAACAAATCTAAGGCACTGGTGGACGCTTACAAGACGGTTGTTTTCACAAATTTGCAGCCCCGGGCAACCAATTACCAATATGGAACAGATCAACCGCGTTTTGCGTTGTGATCCTGGCAACTTCATCCAGACTGACCCCTTTTAATGCAGCAATTTTATTGGCCGTATAAAGAACATGAAGGGGCTCGTTTCTCCTGCCCCGTTTCGGCATGGGAGAAAGAAAAGGGGCATCCGTCTCGACAAGCATGGATGTCAGCGGGATTCTTCTCACAGCTTCCTGGAGTTCTTCCGCCTTGTTAAACGTCACCACGCCGGGAATAGAAATATAAAAACCGAGCTGCATAAATTGTTCGGCCAGAAGCGAATCCCCGGAATAACAGTGAATTACCCCTCCGACTGGAAATGGTGCACTTTCTTCAAGCACGGCCAGGATATCGGCATGGGCCTCCCGGTCATGAATGATCATGGGCAGGTTCAATCCCTTTGCCAACCGAACCTGTTCCCGAAATTTTTGCCGCTGCACATCAAGGGGAGCATAATTTCTCACCGTATC
>JAGHCC010000467.1 GCA_021160685.1 Desulfobulbaceae bacterium
CTGCAAGCACTCTTTCAAACCGCTGTTGATCATCATCAGGCAGGCAGGCTGCGGGAAGCTGAACATCTCTACCAAAAAGTTCTGGCTGCGGCACCGGATGCGGGGATCATTCATTCTAATCTGGGAATAATCTATTTCGAGCTGGACAAATTAGACAAAGCTATCGACCATTATCAGCAGGCGGCCCAACTCCAGCCCCAGGACAGTGACATCCTCTTTAATCTCGGTCTTACCCTGAAAAAAATGGGCCGGTTCACCGAGGCAGAGGCCAGTTACCGGCAGGGACTTGCCATCAGCCCCGATGATGCCGATTTCCATTATAACCTGGGAACAACTTTGCAGGCCATGGACAGGGAGGATGAGGCGATCCGCAGTTATAAGCGAGCCACCGAAATTCACCCCGATCACGGCCCGGCTCATAACAACCTCGCATTTCTCTGCCACAAGCAGGACCGGACAGACGAAGCGATCCTCTCATATCAACGTCTGATTGAAATCGATCACAATTCGGCTTCTGCCCGCCACATGCTGGCCTCATTAACAGGCAATACAACCGCAGCAGCTCCTGACAGTTATATCAGAGATGTTTTTAACGATTATTCAGACAACTACGACAACAGCCTTGTCAATGAACTCGGCTACGAAACTCCGAAACTCCTGCGGGAAATGGTGCTCAACGCTGAAAATAAAAAAAGGTTTAAAAACGGTCTGGATATGGGTTGCGGCACAGGACTCTCGGGCAGCGCTTTCCAGGATTTGACAAAGCGGCTGACCGGACTTGATCTTTCACCCGGCATGCTGGCTCTGGCAAAAAAGAAAAATATTTATGAGACTCTCGTTGAGACCGAGATTATCGATTACCTGCAAACAACGGATGAACTCTTTGACCTCTTCCTTGCCACCGATGTTTTTGTTTATCTTGGCGACCTGTCACCTGTTTTCCGGGCCATCGGGAATTGTTGCCTGAGTGCAGCCTGTTTTGCCTTTTCAACCGAAGAGACCGGCAGCGGCTACAGAATTAAATCATCGGGCCGTTACGGCCATGCCCTTTCCTACATTGAAGCACTGGCAAAAGAATTTGCCTGGACCATTGTGCAGAGGCAAACGGCAAACATCAGGCGGGATAAGGGGAAATGGATCAGGGGGAATCTTTTTGTATTAAGACGGAATCAAGAGCCTGGCGCACCGCATGGGCCAGTTGCTGGAAGTCAAGGGGCTTGACGATATATTCGGACACACCAATACTTGCCGCCTTGTCCCTGGTGAAGTCCGCGCTGTAGCCGCTGTTAAGAATAATCGGCATTTCCGGTCGCAGGGTCAGTATTTTTTTTATAAACTCCTCACCCGTCATGTCGGGCATGGCCTGATCCGTAATGACAAGATCAAACCCGTTCGGGGCATTTTCAAATAAGGCGAAAGCATCCAGGCTATCTGTCCGGGATGTCACCTGATAGCCTAATTTTTCCAGCATCATCTTTTCCAGATAGATGATCGTCAGATCATCATCAACAACAAGAATTTTCTCATCTCCGGACGGAAGAGAATCCATTCCGTTATCTTTTTGTTCTGTCTGCGTCATATGGAAAACAAATTAATAAGGAGGAAGGCATCTGTTCTCTTTCAGCATGACACTGAATTTATCGGCCGGCACGGGAGGGCTGAAAAGATAACCCTGCATCTCGTCACAGACAAGTTGGCGTAAAAAATGAAGCTGCTCTTCCGTTTCCACGCCCTCGGCGACAACCTGCATCTTTAAACTCTTGGCCATGGAAATAATCGCCGAGGTAATGGCCACATTCTCATCGTCTCCAGGAACATTATCAACAAAGGATTTATCAATTTTCAGAGTATTAATGGGAAACTGTTTGAGATAACGGAGTGAAGAATAGCCGGTGCCGAAATCGTCCAGAGCCAGATGGAGTCCCATGGCGCTCATTTTCGCCATCAGTTCAAGGGACATTTCTTCATTTTCCATAACTACGCTTTCCGTAATCTCAAGCTCCAGTCCTGCCGGCGACAGGCCGGTTTCCGCAAGCACAGCATGAATCGTTTCCAACAAATTTTCATCCTGGAACTGCCGGGGAGAGAGGTTCACCGCCACCCTGAGCTGATAACCGGCATCCCACCATTTTTTTGTCTGAAGGGCCGCTGCTTGCAACACCCATTTACCAAGAGGCAGGATCAGCCCGGTTTTTTCGGCAAGGGGAATAAATTCAACCGGTGATACAATCCCTTCATCCGGTTTCTGCCAGCGAACCAGGGCTTCCATGGAAACAATGCGGCCACTGACTAAATCAAGCTTAGGCTGGTAATAGACCATTAACTCATCCCGTTCAATGGCCTTGCGCAGTTGCGACTCCAAGGTCAGACGACGGGTTACTTCCCGATCCATGGCCGGCGTAAAGATCTCGTAGGAATTCCCCCCCCGTTTCTTGGCACGGAACATCGCCATATCACTATTTTTCAGCAATGTTTCCGAATCTTGTCCATCACCGGGGAAAAAAGTAATGCCAATACTGACTGTGAGAAAAAAATCATGGGTCTTAAGGTGAAACGGCTGAGAGATGCTTTCATAAATCTGGCCGGCAACCTTGACGGCCCTTTCCTCATTTTCCACATCCTCCAACAGGATAGCGAACTCATC
>JAGHCC010000180.1 GCA_021160685.1 Desulfobulbaceae bacterium
AATATAACTGGCACCCACGAAACCAACTTGAAACAACAAGATGCCACAGAGGTCCTGGCCGTCATGGAAAAGATTCATGAACTTCCATTCCTGAAAGGAGCGCAACGGGTGGTAACACAGATAACAATGGATGACCGGCGGGATAAAAAAGTATCCATCGGCGACAAGGTTGCCGCCGTCAAAACACTTCTCGGCGAAAATGAATAAAAAAAGGAAACTACGCAAATCATCCTTTATCGTGCAGGGCCTGTTTCTCCTGCTCTTTCTGGCCGGAGTGACTTCCGGCGAACCTTCCCGTGTTCTTTCTCAGTCCTGGCAGATCTGCCTGAGCTGTATCGGCATAGGATAGTAAGCATTCACCAGTACCTCATCTTTGCCCATTTGGGCCTACTTGAATAACACCAGTATGCTACGTAGACTCCGAATGAACAAATATAAGGCACTGGTAAACGCTTACGGATTACTAATTTATTGAAAACCGTGGTCCTGGTGAACGCTTACGGCATAGGATAAACAATGGAGCTTGCTCGAAAATGGGTCCAGATCGTCATTGGCTTTCTGACCAATGGCTACTGGGGCTTTCCCTGGACCCGCACCATTTACCAGGGGCCGCTCAAGGTCGTCTGCTCACCCGGTCTGAACTGCTACTCCTGTCCCGCTTCGACAACGTACTGTCCCATCGGCGCCCTGCAGCAGCTCTTGGGAGGAATTCGCTTTTCACTTGATGCCGGCCAGTATTTTCTCGGTTGGTATGTTCTTGGCTGTATTGGTGTAGTGGGCAGTTTTCTGGGACGCCTGGTCTGCGGCTGGGCCTGTCCATTTGGCTTTATCCAGGAAATGATCTATAAGATTCCCAGTAAAAAATTTGAAATTCCCCGATGCTTACGTTTTGTAAAATACCCGATCCTGTTTTTTATGGTGATTTTGCTGCCCCTCGTGGCGGTGAATGATTTCGGTCTTGGAGATCCCTGGTTCTGCAAGTATCTCTGCCCGGCCGGTACCCTGGAAGCCGCTCTTCCTCTGCTCATCATGCAGCCTGGACTGCGCGCAACCCTTGGCTGGCTTTTTTATAACAAACTGATTATTCTGATTTTCTTTATGTTCTGGAGTCTTCTGGCAAGCCGGCCTTTCTGCCGTGTTGCCTGTCCCCTTGGTGCCTTTTACGGGCTGTTCAGCAGGGTCAGACTGGTCAAGTTGCGGCTTGACGAGAGCAAATGCACCAACTGCGAAGCCTGCCATTATGTCTGTCCCATGGGGGTGAAATTTAATGAATCACCCAATGATGCCGAATGCATCACCTGTATGGCCTGCATGGAACAGGCCTGTAAATTTGACGCGATCTCCCTGGAAGTCGGAGGTCTGCCTCTACGTGGAAGTTCTCCGGCGAAAAAAACGGCCGGTCAAGCAAATCAACATTAAAATTATGAAAATCCTGTTACAAAACAAAATAATGAAAAAATTGTGGCTGGCAACGATCCTGTTGCTGTTGTGTGCTTCTCCTGTCAGCGCGAAAATGGTCAGCATTGCCAGTGAATTTGTCAACATGCGCTCTGGGCCATCCCAAAGAAACGCTGTTCTCTGGGAACTTGGCAAAGGATACCCGCTGAAGGTAATCGGCTCCCAGGGAGGCTGGTACAAGGTTGTCGACTATGAAAACGATACTGGCTGGATATTTAAAAAACTGGTCAACCGCACACCCCATCTGGTGGTGAAAAAAAAGATAATCAATATCCGCAGCGGACCTGGGGCAAAGTACAAAATTATCCGCCAGGCCAAAAAAGGTGTGGTCTTTACTACCCTGAAACGCAACAAGACCGGTTGGGTCAAGGTCCGACACGAAGAAACCCTACTCGTCGGCTGGATCAAGAGAAGTCTTCTGTGGGGATGGTAACATGAGATATCGCCCGTATTTTTCTGGTCGAATAAACGGACTGTTGTTCTTTCTTTTTGCCACGCTCTTTTTTGTGCCAGGCAGCCAGGCCGGCACCATCCGTCAACCGGTATGGTCCGGCATCTTTTATCCGGCAAGTCAAGCCGAACTGAGTGACACCATTGACCGTCTCATCAGTGAGGCTCGAAAAGACACGGTTCTCCTGCCGAATAAACAGTTGAAAGGTTTAATCCTGCCCCATGCCGGCTATGTCTATTCCGGCCTCACGGCGGCCCATGGCGCCCTGGCCCTGGAAGGACAAAATATTGACAAGATCATCCTCATGGGGCCTGATCACCGGGTCGGTTTCTCCACTGTATCCCTGACGGACCTGCAAGCCTACAAGACACCCCTTGGCCTGGTTCCTATCCATGCCGATGCGGCCAGGCTGCGGCAGCAACCGCAACTCTTTCAACCCGTACCCCAGTCCGACAGCAGCGAGCACAGTCTGGAGGTGGTGCTGCCCTTCCTGCAATTCATGCTGCCTGAGTTCCAGATCATTCCCCTGGTGCTGGGGCCGGCGGACATCGATCAAATCAGTTCGGCCATTGCCCCTCTCGTCTCTGACCAGACTCTGCTCGTGATCAGCTCGGACTTATCCCATTATCTCGACTATTCCACAGCTCAGTCCAAGGACAGAGAAACGATCCAAATGATTCTCGACCTGGACTCAAATGGACTGAGCCAGTCAGGCAACAGGGCCTGCGGCATAATCCCTATCAAGGTTATCATCCAGCTGGCCCGAAAGCATGGCTGGCAGCCGATTCTGCTCCATTACTCTAACAGCGGCGATACGGCTGGCGACCGAAAACGGGTGGTCGGCTACAGCGCCATTGCCTTTTATGGAGATCCGCTTATGGACAAGACCAACCTCCTTGCCAAAGAGCAGGGACAGGCCCTGGTGCGCCTTGCCCGGCAAACCATTCAATCCCGTTTTAAACCTGGCAGCGCGGCAGGCTCTCTTCCCGCCGCTCTGCAGGATGCGGCCCTGCTGGACAATCGCGGCACCTTTGTAACCCTAAAAATCAACAATCAACTGCGGGGCTGCATCGGCAATATCAGCGCAGAGAGTTCCATTGTCGAAGGTGTGAAACGAAACAGCATAAACGCGGCATTTAACGATTACCGTTTCCGGCCCTTAAGCGAGGAGGAGCTGGACGATATTCATATCGAGGTAAGCATTCTCACCAGCCCCCAGCTCCTCGAATACACGGACGCAAATGATCTGGTCGCCAAACTCAGACCAAATGAGGACGGGGTCATCCTGCGCCAGGGCCCGGCCAGCGCCACCTTCCTGCCCCAGGTCTGGAAACAGCTGCCGAGTCCGGCCGAATTTCTTACCCATCTCTGCCAGAAAGCCGGCCTGAGCGGCGAGGCCTGGCGCAATTCAAAACTGGAAGTCCAGACCTACCAGGTTCAGTATTTTGAAGAGGATAAAGGGCATAAATGAACATGCTGTTCTGAGGGTAATCATCGCCACGGGCATCTCCTCCGTGGTGACTCAGCTCCTGACCATTCGAGAATTTCTCTCCCGATTCCAGGGCAATGAGATTGTCATTGCCCTGGCGCTCTTTAACTGGTTGCTGCTGGGGGGCATCGGCACCCTGTTTTCCCGCAGCTTAAGCCGTTTTTTTCAGCCCACCGCAAATCGTCTGGCCTGGCTCAGCCTGATCCTGGCCGCATTTGCCAACCTGCAGATCCTCCTGGTGCGTACTTTGCGGGATTTCGTCTTTATCCCGGGCAGCTCAGTGGGATTTTATCCCACTTTTATCTACACCTTTTTCACCATTCTTCCCTACTGTCTGCTGCTGGGCTTTGTCCTTCCCTACAGCCTCTATCTTATCCGAACCCGGATAACGGATTATCCCGGCGCCAAGGTTTACATTGTCGATAATATCGGCGATGTCAGCGGCGGCATTCTGTTTTCTTTTTGCCTGGTCTTCTGGGCCACACCCATGCAGGCCATCTGTCTTGCCAACCTGCCCCTGCTGCTGGCAAGCTGGTTCCTTTTTCCCCGGCCATACCGTTTGCGTCCACTGGCGCTTGCCGGATCAACACTGACTCTGCTAATTCTCGTTTCAGGCATTCTCACTGAATTGCAAACTCTGGCTCCAGCCCAGGGCCGGCTCGTTCATTACCGGGAGTCCCGTTACGGCCGCATTGAAATGCAACAGGACCGGGAACAATTCACCCTGTTTCAGGACGGTGTCCCTGTTTTCAGCAATCAAAATCTCAGCATGGCCGAGGAGACGGTTCATTACCCGCTCTCCCAGCTGCGCGAAAAGCCCAAAAATATCCTGCTGATCTCGGCCGAGGGGGGCATGATGGCGGAAATTGCCAAATACGAACCGGAAAGGGTTGATTATGTTGAACTGGATCCGCAGGTGACATCCGTCCTCTTTGATTTCGGCCTGCTTCAGAAAATAGATGGCCTGTCGATCATCCACCGAGACGGCCGGGCCTGGCTGAGCGAGACGGAACAAATCTATGACGCCATCATCGTCAACCTGCCGGAACCGGACACCTTTCAGATCAACCGCTTCTTCACGGACCGCTTCTATGAACTGGCCAGGAGCCATCTTGCACCCCATGGAATATTAAGTTTTTCCGTCACGGGCTTTGACAATTTTCTGGCCGAGCCCCAGCGTTTGAAACTCTCCTCACTGCGCAATACAGCAGCCGCTCATTTTAACCATGTCCTGCTGCTGCCCGGCCAAACGGTCTTTTTCCTCTGCTCGTCTCATCCCATTGATGTGGATATCCCGGCGCTCCTGGAAAAAAAAGGGATTGAGACCTGCTCTATTGAAGGCTTTTATCACGGTAATATCAGCCCGGAACGGATATCTAGCCTCAACAGCCGGATGGACCGGGAGGTTGCTATAAACCTTGATGAAAAGCCGCACCTCATGGCAATCATGTTTGACCAATGGTTTGCCAAGTACGATTCCTCCCCCATCATTTTCATCGTGGTGCTGGCCGGATCTGTCCTGTTTTATCTGTTCCGGTTATCCAGGGAGGAATTCGTCCTTTTTTCAACCGGGGCCATGACCATGGGCAGCGAAATGCTGGTCATCTTTGCCTTCCAGATTTATTATGGTTATATTTATTTTCAGATCGGCCTGATTGTCACTGTGTTTCTGGCTGGACTGCTGCCCGGCGCCTGGTACGGTGAACGCTTGCGCAGCCGGGGCCGGCAGGTGCTGCTGCTCTCCGACAGTATGCTCATCGGTTTGCTGATACTCTTGATCGTGGCGCTTAAAATTGGCGGCGACCTGTTGCCGGTCCCCTTTTATCTGGTCTTCGGCTTCATGGTATCGCTTATCTGCGGCTTTCAATTCCCGGTGGCGCTTTATCTGCGGGGCGGGGATAATCCGGCTGTGGCCCGCGTCTTTTCAGCCGATCTGATCGGCGCCGGATTCGGCACCCTGTTTACCAGTCTGGTGCTGATTCCCTATTGCGGCCTGATCTGGGCCGCAGCTGGCCTGATTGGCATGAAGTGTATCAGTTTACTGGTTGTTGGAAGTCGGAAGGAGTCATGAAAAAAATCAACAGACGACAATTTGTTCTGGCCAGTGGAGCACTGCTCGGCTCGGCCACATCGGCACAGGCCCTCTGGCCCTTTTCCAGGGAAAACTATGAGACCGGCGGCCCGGCTGATATTCGCGGGACAATCTTCAGGAAAGACGCGCCAAAAACTCTCTGGAAATGGCATAAAGAGGCTTTTTTTTACAAAAAACTGGGAAATGACCGGGTGAGATGCGGACTCTGTCCCCACCGTTGCCAGCTGGCGCCGGGGGATCGCGGTGTCTGCCGTTCCAGGGCCAATATGGGAGGCACACTGTACAGCCTGGCCTATGGCAATCCGTGCACAGTCCACGTTGACCCGGTTGAAAAAAAGCCCCTCTTTCATTTCAAACCACAGAGCCGGGTCT
>JAGHCC010000162.1 GCA_021160685.1 Desulfobulbaceae bacterium
ACCCTGACGATTTCAAGACATCCTTTATTCTCCCGATAAAATATGATATAGCGTTTCACCGGAAAGCTGCGCATACCTGGCAATAACTCCTCCCGTTTCTGCCCTATACCAGATGATTCACAGAGTAGGAGAGACTTGTCGTAAAGAGTATCAATGAAGCGGTCTGCAGCCTGATGTGAGTAATCGGCAATATAAAGCCATATATTGGTAAGATCGTCAGCAGCTAGATCGGAGATAATGAGTTTGAGTTTTTTCATACCCCGAGCTTCTGTCTGCCATTACTCTTTATATTTTGAACAAACTCAGAGTCAAATTTCCGGGATTTTCCAGCATCCAACTGTTTGACACCGATGAGCAGTTCATGACGTAGTTCTTCCAACATGGCCTGACGCTGGTTCTCCCGGACTTGCAGGAGTCTGAGCCCGTCTCGAATAACTTCACTTGACGATTTGTATTGGCCGGATTTAACCTTACTTACAACCCATTTGTCCATTTCCGTGGTTAAGGAAACATTCATATTGACCTCCTTTTCTGATTCTTTTCTTACAATAACAATTATTGGCCATTATTGCCATAGCCACTGAATTACTCCTTCTCGTTTTTCTCTATCACCAGCATCTTCTCCCATCTGCCCTCCCGATAGCGCCAGGATATTAAAAGACAGAGGGTGGCGATAAAGACAACAATGCAGGACCAAGCCGCATAGATCCCCATTCCCATATAATTAATCCCAACAAAGAGGGGAACAATCATACAGGCCAGAGACGCCCCGGAAATGGCCAAAAGGAGAAAACGAGTGTCCCCGGCTCCCTTGAGCACTCCTGCAAAGATCATGTAAAAGACATCCAGGAGGATGTAGGCGGCCACCAGGCCCAGAATTTTTGCGGCCATTTGCGAAATTTCTTTATATTGGCCGCTGGTACCATTGGAGTGGATAAAGATGGAAACAATATGTTCCGGGGTGAAAATAAAGAAAACATCCAGGATCAGGGTATAGGCCAGAAGGATGTGAATTCCGCTCCAGGCGGCGGCCCGTGCCTCTTTCGGCCTGCCTCTTCCCAGGGCATGTCCTGCCATGCTGCTGATTCCGCAAGAAAAGCCAAGGGCCGGCATAAAGGCCAGGGAGCTGATGGAGATAACAATATTGGTGGCAGCAAGGGGCTCCGTGCCCATCCGCCCGACCATGAGGATAAAGAAGGTGAAGGCAAAGATGTCCATGCTGTACTGCAGGGCACCGGGAACACCATATCTGAGCAGACGAAAAAAGATCTCCCGGTCCAGTCCCATGGTCTCAAACAGCCGGTACTCTCTTCTCTGACCAAGGGAAAAGGTACACAGGGTAAGAAATCCGGCGGTCACCGCCCAGGCAATAACAGTGGCAATTCCTGCACCTCTGATTCCCAACTCGGGCAAGCCCCAGAGTCCGTTGATGAGCGCGTAATCCAGAGGGATGTTGATTGCCATTCCCAGGATATTTGCGAGCATCACCGGTCTGGTCTGCCCTTTTCCTGTAAAAAATCCAGACAGGGTCTGAACGGCCACATAGAGTATGCCTCCCTGGCAGAGGATCTTGAAATAAATCTCTTCCAGGCTGCGAATCCCGGGACTGTGACCGACCAGGGTAAACAGGGGAGTCGTGGCAAAAGAGGCGAATAACAGGAGAATAAATCCGGAGAGGATGGTGAAAAAGATCCCCTGCCAGAGAACAGCCCCTACTCTTTCCGGCCTCCCTGAGCCATGGTATTGGGCAATAAAAACCGAGACATAGCCTGAAACCCCACCCAGAAGACAGAGAAGGAGAAAGGCCGTAACTCCGGCCGGGACCACAGCGGAAATGGCCTCCACACTGTAATGGGAGAGGAAAATCCGGTCGGTAAACTCCATCACTGTGGTGGCAGCCATGCCTGTCACCAGGGGCACACAGACCCTGGAAACTTCCCGGTACCGGCTTTTGCTGCGCCAGTCACTCCACAGCCTGGATAAAAGAGTCATCATAAAAGATTCATGAGTTATGATGGCTGGCGGCTATCTGCTCGAACATCTTCACCAGACCGGCACACAGAGTATAGATTGATTTGATGTGAAGGTTTGCGCCGCAACACTCATCAAAAAAGATGGTGAGTTCTGAACCAAGATCTTCATCGGCAGCCTGGTAACAGATGAGGATGGGGATATGGGGAAGTGGATGGAGGATCAGGGCAATGTCGGCCTTATACCAAATGGTTTCCTTGCCCATGAACAGGTCAATGAGATCCGTAAGGAGATCCGGATTGGCATCGGCCAGGCTGCGCAAAGGTTTTTCGCAACGGCTGGTAAACAGGCCCTGCCAGTCTATGCCTCCTTTCAGTTCCCGAAAGGAGATCCAGTTTCCTGTGATATCGATATGGGTTGGATGGGTGACATAGCTTAAGATTGGTGCTTGAACCCAGGAGATAATGTGGCATTCCGAGTGGATCTTGCCCTGTTTGTCCACTGTGAATTTTTTGCCGAGAGAATTGACGTGGAGCTGGTTGTTCTGGTCAGAAGTGCAGCCCAGAATGGGTGCGGCTCTCTGAAAATCAATATTGGCGACTTTTTTTTCAAGTTTCTCAAGAAACTCAGGACGTGCACTGTCCCGGTTATCACGGTTTTGGATAATCGGGCCCAGGGAAGCGATGTCTTCCTGGCGGAGGTGGGGGCAGTCGGCAAAGGTCTTTTGACCAGCCACCACTGCAGCGCAGAAGGCCAGACAGGAGGGCAGAAAACACTGACCGCAGTTGGTCCTGGGGGTAATTTTATAGAGATTAAGGGGAGTCAGTTTAGGGTTGGTCATTTTTTTCGGAGCTTTGAAGGTTACGAGGGGAGGGGAAGGGTCAGGTCTTGCCCCGTGAAATAGAACCTAAGCTCTTTGTCAGCATTTTTTTTAATGTGTCAGCCGCCTGTTCGATCGTCTCCTGGTCATCTCCCTGGATCGCCTTGAAAAAGGCCCTGCATGTCTTTCTTGCAGTCCTGTCCAACCCTGTTGAGTAGCCCTGTTTTGTGCCCGGCGTTTCAGTCATGGATGTACTGTCGGGATAATCGCGGCGGCCGTGGGCCCAGTTGATGATGTGGCTGTAGAATATCAACGCCCTGTCCAGCAGGATGTAAAGAAACTGGATATTGTTTGCCGGCCCGAATTGCAGTTTCTGGTGATCAAGCTTTATACCCAGCAGGCGAACGCCCGATAAAAACTCTTTGCCCTTCAGAGTGGTTCCGGCAGCTCCAATCACTCCGCCAAGGGTGGAAAAAAAACCAAAGCTAATACCGTGGGCCGCAACATCAAATCCGGCTCCAATGGCAGCGCCACTAAGCGCCCCGGCCATCACCAGTTGTGTTTTGCTCAGGCCGAGGAACTGCCAGGTTTTCTCACTGAAAAGATCTTCCTGCAGGATGGAGTGGTCCGGCAGGTCATAGTTGAAAATATTATGTTTAAAAACCGAACGGATTTGCCGATACGTCTTCTGCTCTTCTTTGGCCACAAAACGGACGTATTTTTTATGTAGTTTTTCTCTCAATGCAGATTCATCCGTTCCTTCCGGGTATGGCGCAGTCCTGCGATAAGAAAGAATGCCCGTCAGCATGGACACAATAGCATCGGCTGTTTGTTGGTTGCGGGCTGTCCAGTCCTGTTTAAAGGCTGATATCACCATCTCCAGCACAGTCTGCAGATTCTGGTCTATGCTTTTTAAGCTTTCCAGTAGCGAGATCCGCTGGGCATAGGTTGCCCTGTTTGAGTTAAAGATGCGGATTGAATTGAAATGTTTCCTGAATTCGTTTTGCCACTGTTTGCGATAGGAGCTATCATCTTCCTTGCTGTTAATGATGGCCATGCGCGGCCGGCCGGTCAGCCGCAGGATCTCCATTTCCGCCCGGTCCACATTGCGCACCGGCCGTGATCCATCAATAACAAAAATAATCCCTGCCCCGTCAAGAAGAGGCGTCAGCAGCTCGCAGTCATCGCGAAAGGCCGGATCCTTTTCATGGGCGCGGACAAACTCTTTTACCATGTCTTCATCCGGGCCTTCGTAGTTCTGCATCCAACGCAAGGTATTGCGCGGGTTCTGAAAACCGGGTGTGTCAACAAAGCGTATAATCTCCCGCCCGTCTATAATAACAGGAAAGCTCCGACACTCGGTGGTTTCACCGGGAATGGGGCTGATGCGAACGGAATCGTCTTCAGCAAGCGTGGAGAGTACCGAAGATTTCCCCTCATTGGGATGACCGACTACGGCAAACTCGGGAACAACTGGTTTTATCATGCTGCCACCGTAAATATTCTGGTTGTACTAAAAAGCTACTATAACCATGGACTGTAAATGTTTGGGTAGTGCCTTATATTTGTTCATTCGGGGCAGCGAAGCGTACTGGTTTGTTACTCGAGCTGGCCCGAATGGGCGAAGATGAGGTGCTACCCGAATATTTATCTGCCACCAACTCTGAGACTTGAAAATCGGGATATCCCAGGGCTCTGATATTATCCCGCCAGATCTGCAGATCTTCTTTTTTAACCGGTGTGAAAATAGTATTTGAACCGGGTTTGCCCACCAGGGCCACGACAAGAGGAACATCCGAACCCATCAGAGTTCGCAATTTCCCGAGAAAAGAAAAAAACTCCTGAATAGGCGGTTGCCACGCCTCCTGCAGTATAACAATGTTTTCTATTGTCGACTTCCTGTTTTTTTCTGTAAGCTGATCAAAAACAAGCTGATCATCAGCGTACTCTTCACCTGTTCTCAAGGTTTCATGAACAGTGACACCTAACCGTTCCAGCACCAATCCTTGCAGCGTATTCAGGGGACACTGGTCATAGAGTTCGTCGGGAATCAGGGTGACAGCGCTATGAGGGGAAACTTGATCTTCCGGGACAAATATTTGTGGTTTTTCCTTTTCTTTCGGCTGCGGAGGCTTTATGGGAAGCGGTGTCTTCGGGGCAAGAGGTGTTTTAAGATGGACCGGTTCAGCTTCCTGGACAGGTGCATGATAAGGGTCCTGGCCGGGTGCCTGGGTTGAAACCTGCTGGGTTGTCATTCGCTGCAGGAGTTGCCTGTGGGCAGTCTTTCTAAACTGCAATCGTGCCAGGCTGCGCCGTTCTCCACTCAGGCCGACAAAAAATAACGCCAGTCGGGGAAGCAGTCCATAAAATAGGACAGACAGACAGAGAAATGGCCACCATGAAACCAGGTCTTGAGTTGCCAGATGATAGATGCCTTCTTTCAATACCATCTGGCTGCCTTCAATCTGGGCAAGACTCGGGTAGGCAATATTCACCGGAACAAACCAGGACCAGGGCAGAGAAATAGATTGAACCAGTGTGAAGACAAATTGTTCGCTGACTTGCAGGGTTGATTGCCAGCCAAAGGCAATATCCGCTCCCATCACCTTAAGCAGGGTAGCGGCAAGAACGCCTACGTTAAAACCGAGGGCAAGGACCTGGATCAGAGACAACATCGGCCAGAGGAAAAGAGAACCATGGGCATGTGTTTTTTCCCGGACAAGTCCCATGGCAGAGGCCATCTGAAGACGTTGCCGGACGTTTAATTTGTTCCCGGCATATCCTCTGATCTTCAGCATAACCCGGACAATCAGCTTGCTTAGCAGCACATAGAGCACAGATGAATGGAGATCGAGCCGCAACAGCAGACGGTACAGGGATGCCGCTCCAAACAAAGCAAGAAGCAAGACCTGTACTCCGACGAATAAACCCAGGTATACGGAAATATTCACAGGCGCTGAACCGGAGTAGGCAAGAAAGGAAAAGGCCAGACCGGTTCCGGAAATCAGACCAAGCAGCAGCAATCCCCAGCGAAAAAATCCGTACAGTTCACTCCACAGTTTTCCAGGCAGGGGTGCACCATCATCCTGCTCCTTCAGCTTTTTTTGCCGGCTTTTGAGCCATCTGTTGAGCAGTAGAGGCGGGTTTAACTCTTCCTCTGCTTCACCCTCCGATTCAATCAGGTGCAGATAAATATCACGATCGCGGCGCCTGAGCGCATCTTGCCCCTCTTCCTCGATCACAGCATCATCAAGGAGAAGCAGATATTCAAGATCAATGAGATCGGCTATACGCCAGAGGGGTTTCATGGGTCAATTTTCTATAACTAAGAGTGTTTGTGACTATTCAGCACAACAACCGGGGTGAAGATTCCGGCATTTATTTTAAAAGTAACAAAAGAATTATATCGTCATTCCGGCATGTTTTTAGCCGGAATCCAGGATGGAGTAAGTGGGCAGTTTCTGGATTCCGGCTAAAAACATGCCGGAATGACGTAACCGTTTATACGTTGTTGTTTGCTATGGACTTTGTTTGTAACCTCTTGGGACTATTGAGTAAATGTTTACGATAGAATTGAACCTCGTATCCCGATCAGGTCAAATCAAGCTAACACACCGATTCAATAAACAAAAGATGAAAAAATCCGTAAATGTTCGGCAGCACTCCCCAGGAAAGCGATCAGGCTGCCCAGCATACCAATGTATAGCCGATCAGCCCGCTTACCTCCCTGTGAAGCACTGCCAAACATTTATAATTTGGTGGTTCTAGCCATTTTCCGGCATCAAGCCGAATATTTACAAAAATCCTTGGTAAATCAATCTGTTCAAGGTAAATATCAATAAACTTAGCCAACAACTTGTTATGCATTCAACGAAAAGCGGCATGAAATGAAAATATGGGTAGACGCAGATGCATGCCCTGTGGTGATCAAGGATATTTTATTTAAAGCAGCAGAGCGGACCGGGGTGGAGCTGACGCTTGTCGCTAATCAGCCTATGCGCATACCGCGGTCGCGCTGCATTAAATTTATTCGAGTAGGATCTGGTTTAGATGTCGCGGACAATGAGATCGTTAAAAGGCTCAGCGTTGGCGATCTTGTCATCACAGCTGACATTCCTTTGGCGGCGGAGGTGGTTGAAAAAGGCGGTTACGCTCTCAATCCTCGCGGCGAATTATATACAGTTGAGACTATCAGGGATCGTCTCAGTGTGAGAGATTTTATGGATAGTCTACGATCCGGCGGAATAGATACAGG
>JAGHCC010000071.1 GCA_021160685.1 Desulfobulbaceae bacterium
AATTCTGGCAATCCCCTGGAAACTGGAAGAAGTTTTCCTCAATATTCTGGTGAATGCCATGGATGCAACCCCTAAACACGGGGTCATCGAGATATCCACCCACTTTGAAGAGGGTCAGGTTATCGCCCGAATCAGTGACAGTGGTTGCGGAATCGCCACAGAGACGTTAAATCAGGTTATGGACCCATTTTTCACCACCAAAGAGATCGGCCAGGGAACCGGGCTGGGACTATCAATCTGTTATGGGATCATGGATCTCCATGGTGGCCACATAGAGCTGGAAAGTAACACCGGTCAAGGGACAACTGTCACCCTCACCTTTCCTCTGAAAGGGTTTGCCAATGATTAAAGTACTGGTTGTGGATGATGATCAGGATCTGCGCGACAATCTCGTGGAAGTTCTCAGCGATAACGGCTTTTCACCATCTTCGGCAGAAAATGGCGAGGTCGCACTGGAAAAATTACAGACTGATAAATTTGACCTGGTGCTGCTCGATTCGGTGATGCCCGGCATGGACGGGATGGAAACTCTGCCGCTGATCAAGCGTACCTACCCAAAAACCCGGATCATCATGCTGACCGCTTTCTCCACCGTCAACAGCGCAGTTGAAGCGATGCGTTCCGGAGCGGATGATTATATCACCAAGCCATTTAAAATTGATGAGCTGCTCGTCGCTGTGCGCCGCTGTCTGGAAGAGGCAAAGTTTGGTGTCTGTGAAGAGTTGCTGAATTCTGACGACATGTTTAAATGTCTGGCTAATGCCACCAGGCGTAAAGTGTTGATGCTCCTCTACCGGGAAAGCAAACTGCGGTTCATGGATATGACCCGCAAGCTGAATATTGACGACCATACCAAGGTCAATTTTCACCTTAAAATTTTAAAAGAGGCCCACCTGATTGAACAGGATGGCAGAAAAAACTATCAACTTTCACCCCAAGGAAAAAAAATCGTCACCTGTATGAGTTCCATCGCTGCAGATTAACATCCTGGAATAACTATTGAATTCCTTTCTTTGTGAAGAAAAACTATCAACTATCCCCCCTCTGATAAAATCAATTATCTAGAAATTATAATCGTATCCGCTATTCTTTATCAAAATCATCAAGAAAACATTGACTCAATGTTGACTGGAACGCTACATCACCCTCACAAAGGAGAATGACATGAAACCAAGATATCTGATTCGCACCTTGAGCCTGATGATCACCCTGATCTTCATCGGGGTTACCGTACAAGCGACAACCTTAACCAGTGTCAAAACCAACAAACCGATCCTCCTCTCCGGTGTGGTTGATAATGCCTGGCAAAAGGCCGCTCCCCTGAAAGTGACTCTGGACAATACCCCCTATGATCCAAGCAATGGTTACGACGGGATGCAAGAGACCACCGTCACCCTGAAATCACTCTATGACGATGAGTACCTCTATCTATTGATCCAGTACGATGATCCAACCAAGAGTCTGGCCCGGTTTCCCTGGGTTAAACAAGATGATGGCAGCTGGAAGCAGATGAAAAAGAAGGACAGCACCGGCCATGACAATACCTATTACGAAGATAAAGTCGGGATCTTCTGGGACATCAATACCAAGGGCTTTAAAGAAGAAGGCTGCATGATTTCCTGTCATATGGATATCCCGGGTGACACCTCTGCAGGGCGCAAGTTTACCAATAATCCTGGCGAAACTATCGATATGTGGCACGTCAAAAACGTCAGAACCAGCCCTCTGGGACAAGTTGATGACCAGTTCATGGACAACACCAGTGACGGCAAAACCAACAAAGGTTTTGGGCGCAAGGGCGACATTAAAACCGGTGGCGGCTACACCAACAACATCAACAAAGATAAGACCGGCCCGGCTTACATGAACTTCCCACCAAGTGAAGAAGCCAAATACTATGTACTCCCCAGCTTGAAGACCCCTTTCATCGACATCTATAAGCCTGGTGACGTGCTACCTGGAATCATCATTGATGCCTTCCAGGGTCCTCGCGCCGATATCGAGATGCGCGGCAAGTGGAATGACGGAATCTGGACTTTAGAAATCCGGAGAAAACTGGTAACAACCGGCGAAAAAGCCAACATTCAGGATGTTCAGTTTGATGATCTGAGTAAAGAATACAGCTTTGGCATCGCCGTCTTTGACAACAGTCAAATTAACCACCTGTTCCATACCGAGACACTGACACTTAAATTCAAATAAACCACACACTCCACTCCCAGAACAAAAGCCCGCCGGAAATACATTTTCCGGCGGGCTTAGTCCTTTTGGTCCAAGCGCTGCATCTGGTAGCGATCCAGAACAGACCGCCGGTCACGCTAGATCATCCGGTTTGCGGTTGGTCATCAATCAAATAAGCTGTGCCCGAAGCTCTTCGGGGATAAACTTTTTCTTTTCCCCATAATGTATGTGATAATACCAAATTGAAGGAAACTTAAAGACATAGACAATGTCCATGTACTCACACTGTTAGGTGTAGAAATTATCAACGAGCAAACAAAACGCATCAAGGTATTTGAAATATGAATGGAGGGTCAAAGTGAAATTAACCATTTTATTCGCCTTACTACTTTTTCCGCTTGCATGCTACGCAAACAGTCTTGACGGTAAAATATACGATTGCAAGGAAAAGCAAGTATATTTCATTGCAAATGGCAGGGTTCTTCAAGCAGACCTAATCTTCCCTAAAACACTAACCATTGATGTTAAAAATAAGAAAATACCTAACTACGTATTTGAAGACGAAGTTGAAAATATAAATTTTACAAG
>JAGHCC010000066.1 GCA_021160685.1 Desulfobulbaceae bacterium
AAATATGATTATTAAATGAGTCATATGCAAATTAATAAAAAAGGTAAAGCATACCTATCAGCACAACCAGGAAGAGTATGGTCATTCCCGCCCCTGCCCGGGCATAGTCTACAGTTCGGTAGCCGCCGGGCCGCATGATCAGGGCGTTCACCTGATGAGTGGGCAGAACAAAGGTGTTGGAGGCGGCCAGGGCCACCACCATGGCGGTGATTCTTGGGTCAGAGCCGATCTTTACCGCCATTGACATACAGAGAGGCACCAGCAGGACCGTGGCCCCGACATTGGAAACCACCAGGGTGAAGAATGAGGTCAGGAGACCGACAACCAGTAAGAAAACGATATTGGGTACATCGCCAATGGCATTCATGATTGTCGTGGCGATGAATTCCGCTGCTCCGGTTTTTTGAAAGGCAAGTCCCAGGGGAATCAGGCCGGCCAAGAGAAATACCGTCATCCAGTCAACCGACTCATAGGCCTCGTCCACACTGAGAACCTTGGTAAGTATCATGCCTAAAGCCCCAGTGAGGAGACAGACGGAAAGCGAGAGCTTCATGTCCGGAAAGCCCAGCATGGACATGACCGGGCTAAAGCCCAGAACCAGGGACAGGGCAACTCCAAGCCAGAAAACCGCCACTTTTGCCTTGTCCTCGCGCATGATTTCCCCTTTAACATCCGTGGTAAAGGAAAATGTTTTTTTGGTTTTCAGCCAGTGAAAGACCCGCCAGGAGCCATACATCAGGATGGCATCACCTGATTTGAGCTTGTGGTCGGAGATATCTTTAAAAAGACAATAGCCACCGGAACAGATGATAATGGGGTTGACCTCGAAGGATTCATTGAATTTTATCTCACTCATTTTTTTGCCAACCAGCTCGGAACGTTCGGTGATAATGCCTTCCATCATCCCGGAGTTGTTTGGGGAGAGATCCTCGCCAAACAATTCCGGATCACCCTTAAAGGTGTAGCCCATTTCCTCGGCAAATTTTTTGACGCTTTCACTACTTTGGGCTACAACCGCAAAGGTGTCGCCAGGTTCCAGGCGATCGGTTCTGCGCGGGGCCAGGGTCTTGGCCTTTGTCCTTGCATGATTGATGGCAATTATTGTGATTTGGTATTTTCCCTGGAAATCAAGCTCCTGCAGGGTGCTGGGGTCATTGTGGTCGCCCGGCACCTCAATTTCGTAGAGATTATCAATCATCTGGTAGGTATCGGCAATGGACTGGGGAACCAGACTGCTGTCATCCCCGTCATCTGCCGACTTGGCAGGCAGAATAAACCGGCCGACAATAATAAAATAGAGAATGGCAGATGCGACCAGGGCTATGCCAATGGGCGTCTGGGTGAAGAGACCCAGTGGTTCGATTTTTTCAGGCATGAAACCCAGGGAGTTGGCTTGGTCAATGAGGTCATTAAGCAGGATCGTGGGACTGGCGCCGACCAGGGTCATTGTACCGCCGATGATGGCACAGAAGCCCATGGGCATCAGGATACGTGATATTGGAATACCGGTCTGCTTGCCGATCCTGATTGCCGCCGGCATGAAGAGGGCGGCAGCCCCGATGTTCTGCATGAAACTGGAAATAAAGGCCACGGTTCCGGAAATGAGCGTGACAATGCGGCTTTCCGATTTCCCGGCAATTTTTAAAATGTTTCGGGCCAGGACATTCATGCTGCCGGTTTTGTCAAGTCCGGCCCCGATAATGATTACGGCAATGATCGAAACAACCGCGTTACTGGACAGGCCGCTGATGGCTTCGGACGGGGTAACGACACCCAGAATGGGCAGGATGACCATCATAATGATGCCAACGACATCCACCCGGACAAATTCAAAAATAAAGAGAATAATGACAAGGACAAGAACGGCCATGACAATGGCAATCTGGGGAGTGAAAACGACCGTCCTGGCTGCCTTCTCAGCTGCTGCCCAGGCTGCGCCGGATACCAGGAAAAGACATCCTCCCGTAATACCCATTGTTAGAAATAAGCGAGCTAAAATTCTGTTCATGGTAACGCCTCCTCTTGAGTAGAAAAAATAAATATTTACATACTTAATAAGTTGTCTTGTCGTTTGTTTTTTGTTTCGTGGCGGCGCGGGGTTCTGCCGGCATAGTGAGCAGCCGGGCATGATTTTCGGAATCAGCAGAAATGGTGCCGCCGAGTGCTGATAAAATTGCCTTTTCCCCCTCGCTGCCGGGAAAGGAGCAACTTTCAGTCAAGGAGAGGCCGGCAAGGGAAATGATGATCTTATCAGCGCGCTGCTGCCACGAAAGGGTAATTTTTTTCTCATCATCCGTCATTGGCGCTGCATATTCAAGGCAGCGGCCGATAAGATTGAGGAACAGAAACGGCGATGTCTCAAGTTCGATCTCCTGGTCGGCGTCATTGACTTCAACAGTGACCTCGTGGGCCGCGACAATACGGGCAGTGAGCGCAGCAGCCAGTTTCAGCAGAGGGCCGATGTTGACACGTTTGCCGGCTGCTGAATTAACGCTGTGGGCAAACCTGTTCAGGTTGCCCACAATAGTCTCGGTACGCTGGACCTGGCTGCTGATTCGTGACGACAGGGTAAGGAGTTTTGCAGGGTCAATGTCCATTCCCTGTTTCGCCATTAGGACAAAATCTTCCAACAATCCACTGTTTTCATTAATAATTGCCAGAGCATTGTTTAATTCGTGAGAGATGGAGGCCGTTATCCCGCCAAAAAAAGTAAGTCCCTCTGGCCCGGCAGTGTCCCAATTGATATTCATGTCGTATCCTCTTTTATGAACCATGAACCATGAACCATGATCTAACCACTATCAGCGCAGCCGGCTAGTTCTGTATCTCTTTCATTTTTTCAATTAAAATGTCGATTTTGATCGGTTTGGCCAGATAATATTCTTTGCCGCTTTGGGCTGCCCCGGCATCATAATCGGCACTTGAGCCGTGGCCGGTACAGAAAATAATTTTTTGTTTCGGGTTGAGTTCATGAATTTTTTCGCCCAGTTTTATGCCGCTGATGCCCGGCATTTTAATATCAAGAACCGCTACGTCGTACTGCCGGCTGCGGATTTTTTCCAGGGCTTTTTCTCCATCAGTCACCCAGTCGGCCTCAATGCCGCGAAAGGCCAGCCGTTCAGCAAGAGTGGAAACAAACTCCTGTTCGTCGTCAACTAATAAAACATGCATGTTTTTCAAACTCCCTGGTTAAAGTTTAACAGGTAAGGTAAGGTAATGGTAAAGGTTGTGCCGACACCCACGGTACTTTCAACATCCAAGCTGCCTTTTAAATCATGGATCAGGCCATGGCTAATGGCTAGGCCAAGGCCGGTGCCCCCTGCTCTACTCTTTGTCGTAAAGAAAGGATCAAAAATATGTTTGAGACTTTCCGGTGAAATGCCGCAACCGTTATCATGAATCTTTATGAAGATCTTTTGCTTTTTTTTGTCCATCGTTCCCTTGATCTCCAGCCGGCCTCCTTCGTCCATGGCATGGAAGGCGTTAGTCGCAAGGTTTAATAAGATCTGCTGAAGTTTGCCGCGATCCGTGATAATCCGGGGCATGGTTTCATCGAGATTAATATCAATGGTAATATTTTTATATTCCGCCTCTTTCTTTACAAAACCAATGACATCATTGATGACTTGAGCTGGTTCGCACTCCTCCACCGAGCTGTTCATTTTTCTGGAAAAACCAAGAAGGCGGTGGGTGATGGTTCCGGCCCGTTCAACTGCGGTAATGATGGCGTCTACCGTGTCCATGAGTCTTTTGTCGTTCTTGTATTCATCGACAAAGGTAAAGAGGTCCTGCAGCAGCCCGGCCTTTTCATTGATGATGGCAAGTGGGTTGTTCACTTCATGGGCAACACCTGCGGCCAGTCGGCCGATGGAACTGAGTTTGTCTGTCTGTTCCAGCTGTTCCATGTAGAGGTTGCGCTGCATATCCCCCAGATAGAGCCGGTCAATGGCATAGCTGACAAAGCCAATAATAAATAACAATAACATCACGCCGGCTGGAATCATGATGTACATAATTTGAGATGTAGTGCGACTCATGAGCCGGAGGAATTGGGATTCGGTTATAACCACTCCCACTGTAAAGTTAGTGCCGCTGAGATGGGAGGCCCCGATAATCAAAAATTTATTTTTGCTTATAAATAAAGATTTGTCCGTGATTTGTCCGGAGTCCGGCAGGTGTTCCATGAAGGGATACGGAACCTTTTTGCCGGGATTGCCAAAATATTTTGATCTGGTTAAGAGCTGCTGTTTACTGTCAGACAGAAAGACATCCTGGATATCGGCAAGACGGAATTTGCCAAGAAGATCACCCAGCACCAGGTTATTTAAGGTGCCGCGCAGTATGAAAGATTCTCCTTTGGCATTCGTGATATATCTGCCGATAACAAGATGCGGGTTGTGTTTATTCCCGCATGAAGTACTGGTATAGGCCTCTCTCTTTTTGACATTGTCGAGCCAATGGCCCAGGCCGGTTTTGAGACAGGACTGGTGCAGGCCGGAGGTGGAGGTCAGGATTTTTCCCTGTTCGTCCAGTACATCCAGCTCAAGGAATCCTTTGTGACTTTTTTTGAACTCCTGGAAAATAAGCTGTAAAGTTTTTTGATTGGTAAGTTCCTTTCGGCTGTACAGCACGGTGATATAGCCCAGGTTGTTTATGTATTCCTCAAAATAGAGATTCAATTCAAGAGCGGCATTCTCACTGTTTATTTTTGTTTCCTCGTTCAGCTCATTGAGGATCTCTTCGGAGCTCATCTGGTAAAAAATAGCGGTTAAAATGCCAAGGGGAATAAATGTCAGTACGGAGATAAACAGGATGAGCATCATCCATTTACGACGATAGACGTAAATCTCCACGTCTGTATTCCATCCCAATTCCCTGTGGTTCCAGAATGTCGGTGTTATCTTTTTTAAGAATGACATGACCGCCTTTTGGCCCTTAGGAGTCGTTCGGAAATAACTTGAACATCTCGCATCTCATATTCAGGCCATCTTTGGCCGCTATTCAATCACAGGTAAGCGCAGACTCCGAAGTCCTCAACGTAGCACAACTACGTCTGCGGCTTTGTTCAATCAGATCGACCAAACCTAGCCTAAATATGAGCGCGATATTGTCCAACTTATTTCCGGACGACTCCTTAGCGCCGCTATCTAACTATTTTTTTTAACGAAGCATAAAAAAATCTTACAGGCACAGAGTTCACAGAGATTTTTCTCTGTGAACTCTGTGAACTCTGTGCGAGATTTTCACATATGACTGTGTAGATTTTCAAAATGCCTCGATTTGAGAGATAGTGATCCTGCGAGATCTTCGAAAAATTGCTATTCTTGGACAGCCTTCTAGCGAAGTCTTTGGCAAAGTTTAGATTGTAACCTCTTTAGTTTGAGGCTTTATCCATCAACTTTGTAAATTTCTTTGCTTGTGATGGTTTTGTGGCCTTTGCGTTGGCTTCTTTAATGACTTCGCTTAACTTCGTTATATTAACCGGCTTGCGGAGGTAGGCAAAAGCACCCATGTCCATACATTGTTTTTTGTCATCCTCGTTGCCATGCCCTGTCAAAATGATAACTTCAACGTGAGGAGTGGATTCCTTTACCCGCTTAAGGACCTCAAATCCGTCAACGCCGGGCATCTTCAGGTCAAGAACCATGACATCGGGCTGATCCTGTTCAATCAGGTTGATGGCCGAGGAGCCGTCGTGTACAACGGCTGTTCCCATATCCCGCAGGGTCAGACGCTCAGACAGGGTTTTGACAAAGTCCTGTTCATCGTCAACAAGGAGGACCTTTGACGGCATTTCAAAATCATGTTTTCTGTAGACATCGGCTTGATGAAATTCCTTGCTAAGGCCTATCTCCAGTTCAGTCACACCGTCCACCTGTTCGACAATGGATTGTAACTCGGCCTTGAGACGGTTCAGCCGGGAGACATTTTTATTGATAATAATATTAACTTTGCTGTTAATGGCAGCTACCGTGACGTCATGTCCCTTCTTGGCCAGGGCAACTTCCACCATTGCCTGCAGATTAAAATCTTCCACCGCCTGCCTGGACGCGGAAGAGGCCTGGAAGATATCTTTGTTCAGATAGCTGATAATGAGATCAGCAGCGTCCTGGACCGATTCTTTATTCATGGGAATGATCAAATCGTAATCGGCGCTGTTAAAAGCCTTCTTAATGTGGCAATATCGGGCAAGCCATTGGGCCCTTTCTTCATCGAGTTTTTTAATCCCTTTTTCAGCCTCCTTGCTGGAGCCGATCCCTTGCTCTAACGCTGAGGCAATTCGGTATTGCATGTCGGCAATAAGACCAATCCTGAAAAAATGCGTGATTTCACGGGGGATAAGCTGGCTTGAGTAGCCTGTCAGGATGAGATCACGGCCGGCGGCAACAAGCAGCATCTTTGAGAGGACAAGTTTGATATGAGCAAGGGCGTACTGCTTTTCATGGGTGAATTTCTCAAAGACCGAGGTTTTGAGGTTCAAGGCCCGCTCTACCTTGGCTTCTTCCATGCCGGCAAGCATGGCCGCCTCGGATATAATCTGCCTGCTGGGCGTATGCCTGAATTTTGTTCTGTTGGTTAATTCGTTAATGACCTCATCTTCCCCGCAGTAGTCAGCACTGAATAATGTAATGATTGCCATTTTTTTCTCCTTTCTCTATGTGAAAGTCTGTGTCAGGACACCGACAGTTGCTGAATTAAAGCTCGGACTTTCATTATTTGTTGTACCCGGAAGGGGTATGAATGACTGTTTGTTTCGGTCCAGTCAGACTGATTAAAAATAGTTTGTCAGATTGTTTTTCCCGTCTCCTAAAGTTTGATAAAATTAAAAACCGGATTTTGCAGCCGGTTTCCCGGTGTTTCCGGGTCTCGTTCAGAGAGAATATATCTGATGCCGGGTTCATGCTTAGCCACGTTCCTGATGGCGGTTTCTCTGCTGTTATTCAGGTCTATGAATGAAGTAACATTGACATTGATTTCTTTCCCCTTATCCACGAATTCCGTAGCGGCTTTTCGGGCTGTCTGAGTAAGAATGGAGATCGCTTTCTCTTTTTTTTCTGCGCTCGAAGGCGTATGTTCATTGATGCTTAGGGAGATGAGTTCAAAATCCAACCTTTGCGCCATTTTTAACGCATATTCAACAAGATGTGACGAAAATGACCCATTGCTTATGACAAGTATTTTGGGTGTCGTTATTTCTGTTTTGATAACCATTTCTGTTGCTCGTTTTCGTGATCCGGGATCGTTTGTACTGTTTGTATTGCAGGAAATGAGCCAATGGAATTTTTTTATTATTTTTTCTGTAAAATCAATAAGTTGTGTATTTTATCCGGGTGCGAAGGAAGAGAAATGCCGCAGTTGATTAGTTTGGTGTGTTACAAAATGCAACACAAGAAGAGATGGCAAGTGAAAAATATCTTTTTTGCCCGGTGTATTTATGGTATTGGTGGTTGGGTGTTGCATTTTGCATCGGTGTAACAATATGCAACCTTTTGGATATCCTTGCCCCTAAGGCATCATGTCCCGATCTTAGAAGTAATAAAAAAACTTACCTCGGCCCTCTCCCAGGGGAGAGAGAGGTAGTCCTGGTGAACGTAATCGTTCACCGGGACACCGATTTTACGGCAACCACAGTCTTGTAAGCGTTTACCAGTGCCTTATATTCGTTCATTTGGGCCTGCGTAGCATACTGGTGCTATGTAAGCAGGCCCAAATGGGCGAAGATGAGGTGCTGGTGAACGGTTACTGGTGAACTACTCTATTTTTTTGATACAGAATGTTCTCATTAACTCTGCGAAAACTTCTCATCCTCTATGCCTTTATTTACCTTTGTATCCTGGTTGTTCTCGCGATTATTTTTTCTCGGGATCTGCAGATGTTGGATAAGGAATTTGAGCATCTTTCATGTACCAGTCATGTCAATACCGTGATCATGATGATCAGGCAAACGGAAACGGATTATATACTCGGCAGCCGGGAGCAGGATTTCCAACAGAACAGAAAACTTTTGGAAGATCTTGGAGATACACTTGAAAGCATGGTGGGCAATTTCAGTGACACCAAGTTTCCTCTTGACCTGAAGGGGCTTTCCGGCCTGCCTGGAGAATACCGGGCTGCCATGGGAGAGCTCCGGCGGCAAATGACAAATGATATGGCAGCCGATCATGAGATAAACAATGTTGAAGCGCTGGGTCTGAAGCTGCTGGAATATTCCGGCCGACTCATCAGCAATGAACAGGAAAGGTTAGGGGGGCTGGTTTCTTCTTTTAAAAGAAAACTGGTTATATTTGTTCCTGTTTTTCTGTTGGTTTTTATCCTCATTTCTTTTTTTCAATTGCGTGGCGTTTTGAGTTTCCTGAAGAAACTCGAGGATGCGGCAATGGCCATAGCAAGAGGAAATTTTTCTTACCTTAAGCCTGACCAGGCCCGGAGCTATGTCCATGGAGTCTACGTCTTTCGGGCTTTTAATAAAATGCTGGAGGAATTGAAGGTGAACCAGGAGAAACTCCTTGAATCCCATAAACTTTCCTCTCTTGGCACCCTGGCATCCGGTATCGCCCATCAGCTGAACAATCCGCTCAATAATATTGCCACTTCAAGCCAGATTGGCCTCACCGAGCTTGAAGAGGGAGACCCTGGCCAGACCGCCAGAATGCTGAAAACAATCAATGAGGAAGCTCTGCGGGCCGGTGATATTGTTCATGGTCTGCTCGAATACTCCAGACAGGAGACGCTGACTGTTAAACCGGCGTTTTTGGCCCAGGTCGTCAACAAGGCGGTTCGCCTGATGGGTGATTCCGTTCCCGCAGATATCGAGATCAAAAATCTGGTTCCGGATGATCTGTCCTTTCCCATGGATGCCCAGAAAATGACGGAGGTTTTCTTGAATCTTTTGACCAATGCCGTCCATGCC